>NZ_JBKHHI010000285.1:0-8754 GCF_046539235.1 Coleofasciculus sp. | reverse complement strand
ATTAAGTTTGTCCCTAAACCCGCCCCGACAAATGAAACCCGCCCTAATCCCAACCTGAAAGGGGATAACAACGCCCCGACCAATGAAACCCGCCCTAATCCCAACCTCTAAATTGATGATTAAGCACCATAGTACGCGGGTTCATTCCCTGGCTTCCATTTGATGTTGCAGCCGATACTGGGCTTTTGTTCTTCACCAACGGGAGACTGCGCCAATACCGCATCGATCGCGGATCGTAGATCCTTACCTGTAACAGGTTTATCATTCCCTGGGCGGCTATCGTCGAATTGTCCCCGGTACACTAATTTGCGATCGCGATCGAACACAAAGAAGTCTGGCGTACAAGCCGCTGTATAGGCTTTCGCTGTTTCCTGAGTTTCGTCATAACACAAGGGAAACGTCAATCCTAATTCTTGTGCCATTTCCTTTAACTTCTCAGGCGCATCATCGGGGTGAGTCGCTGCATCATTGGCGCTAATTGCCACAATCCCCAGATCCGCATCCTGATAGTCTCGACCTAGTTTGGCTAATTCTCCCTGCACATGCTTGACAAAAGGGCAATGACGGCACAGAAATATCACCACTAATCCCTGTTTCCCCGCAAACCTATCTAAGGATATCGTTTCGCCCGATACCACATCGGGTAACTGGAATTCTGGGGCTTTTGTGCCTAAAGGTAACATAGTTGAGGCAGTTCGCGCCATGACTTTCACTCCTTTGCTGATTAATTATAAGTTTAGCTTATTTAATAGCGATAATTTATAGATTCTAAATATAAATAGAAAGTTGAGCGAGTCCACCTGGGAATAACTGAAACAGAATCCCCTTTCTATCCTGTGACCGATTATCCCAGCAAGTCCCATGCCAGCGTTAGACTTTCCTATTGCGTCATCACCCCAAGTGGCGATTGATACTCAACCCCTGACAGTTATACCCGATACACCTGTGATAGACGCGATCGCGCGGATGAGTCAACTTAGAAGCACTTGTTCCTTACCATATTTCAATGTAGCACCAGACGTTAACCCAATCAACGAACGACGCGCTAGTTGTATTCTGGTGTTGGAGGAAACGCGACTGGTAGGGATACTGACGGAACGGGATATTGTTCGGTTGGTGGTTCAAGGGATCAACTTCGCTGGGGTTAACGTGGCTGAGGTAATGACGCGACATTTGATTACCTTGAAAGCGTCGGAATTTCAGACTATCTTTACCGCACTCAACCTATTTCGTCAACATCGCATTCGTCACTTACCCATTGTCGATGATGGGGGGAATTTACAGGGTATGGTGACGCCGGATAGTATTCGCGCTTATTTGCAACCCAGTGACTTATTACAATTGCGTCGGGTTGAGGATGTGATGGTAACCTCTGTGATTCAGGCGAAACCGAACGCCTCTGTTTTGGATGTAGCGCTGCTAATCTCAGATTATCGCGTTAGTTGTGTGGTGATTGTTGAGGAGAAAAACGCGGGTGCATCGCCAATTCCGGTGGGAATTATTACCGAACGAGATATTGTTCAGTTTCAGGGGTTGGGTTTAGAGTTTTCCACCATTTCCGCCCAAACTGTGATGAGTACACCTCTATTTTGTCTGCATCCCGAAGACTCGTTATGGGAGGCTCATCAACAGATGTTGTCGCGACGAGTACAACGATTGGTGGTGATAGATAGACAAGGAAAATTGGTAGGAATTGTCACTCAAACCAGCCTGCTTCAAGCTCTTGATCCGATGGAAATGTATCAAGTGATTCAGAGTTTACAGCAAGAAGTTCGCCAACTACAACAGGAAAAGGTTGAGTTATTAGAAAATCGGACGATGCAACTGGAACAGCAAGTTCAGGAACGCACGCAGCAACTGCAAACGGAATTGACGCAACGTCAAAAGATAGAACAAAAGTTACGGGAAAGTGAGCATCGTTATGCAACCTTAGCCGACGCCTCACCGGTGGGAATTTTCCGCACCAATGCTCAAGGAATTGGCTTGTATGCAAATCAACGCTGTGCTGAAATTACCGGAATTCCCATAGCAGAAATCCTGGGACAGGGATGGGCAAAAACCTTACACCCAGAAGACTGCGATCGCGTGATTCGTGACTGGCATGATGCAGTTGAGCAACAGCAAGTTTTTGCCTCAGAGCATCGCTTTCTTACACCTGATAATAAAGTAACTTGGGTATTTTGTCAAGCTGTCCCGGATATTGGAGCCAATGGCGAGACTCTGGGATATATTGGCACACTTACCGATATTAATAGTCGCAAAACAGCCGAAACCGCCCTAAAAAATATTTTTGCCGCAACGGCTAAAGTTACAGGTGCTGACTTTTTCCCCGAATTAGTCCGCCATATCGCCCTAGCTTTAGGCGTTTCTCATGTCCTAGTTAGCGAGCAAGTCGGCGATTCTTTTAAGACGTTAGCATTCTGGTCAAAGGGTAAATTACAGCCAAACTTCACCTATCCTATCACCCATACACCTTGCCAACGGGTGTTAGCAGAAGGGACGTATTGGTGTCCAACTCAGGTGCAAAAAACGTTTCCTGATGCTGCGGCTTTAGTCACCTTAGACGCCGATAGTTATATGGGTGTAGCCTTGATAGATGGTGACGGAAATCCAATTGGGAATATTTGTGTTTTACACGAGCAATTAATCCCTGAACCCCGACAAGCCTTAGCCATTCTCCAGATTTTTGCCGCTAGATCCGCCGCTGAATTGGAACGCAAACGAGCGCATCAAGCTTTGCAACGTTTTAATCAGGAACTCGAACGTCGAGTTAAGGCGCGAACCCAAGAGTTAGAGTTTCACAAATTGGCTCTCGATTATTCGGCAATTGTGGCAATTACGGATAATAAAGGCATTATTACATACATCAATAAGAAATTCTGCGAAATCTCTCAATATTCTCCAGATGAATTAATTGGTCAAACCCATCGTCTGATTAATTCCGGTTATCATTCCTCCTCTTTCTTTCAGCAGATGTGGCAAACAATTGCCCAGGGTCAAGTTTGGCAAGGAGAAATCAAAAATAAGGCAAAGGATAATAGTTGTTATTGGGTGGATACCACTATCGTTCCCTTTTTAGATCAGCAAGGTAAACCCTTTCAATATCTAGCGATTCGCCATGATATCACAGAGCGCAAATATGCTCAAGATGCTTTATGGCAAAGTGAAGTCCGGTTTCGCTCCCTGTTTGAAGCCGCTCCCGATTGTATTCATGTTATTGATCTCGATGGGTTTATTTGGCAAACCAATCCCGCATCAGTCGAACAGTTGGGGTATAGCGAAATTGAATTGATCGGTCATCGCTTGGATGAGTTTTTTACGCCAGAGTCAAAACAATGCTTTGCTGAACAATTCCCCACAATTTTGTCAACAGGGAGTAATCGCTTAGACGTGGAAATGATTCGCCGGGATGGCACCATAGCGATTATGGATTTATCGAGTTCTTTGGTACAGGATGAACAGAAACACTGTGCCTATATTGTTGTCATTCAACGGGATATTAGTGATGCCTATCAACAAGCGATACAACGCCAACAGGTTCAAGCCCATCTCCAAGAAAGTAATAATCTTTTACAAGCGATTAGCGCGGCGCAATCTCAATTTATTGCCGATGCTAATCCCTATCTTCTTTTTGATGGACTCCTGGACAGTATCCTCGGGCTAACTAATAGTGAATATGGCTTTATTAGTGAGATTATCTATGCAGAGAATAGGGAACTATTGATCGAGGAAGCCTACATGAAGATACGGGGTAAACCTGATCTAAAATCTCAGGTTATTATCTCTAGTCCGGGGAACGAGGAAACGGCTCCAGGGATGAAATTGGATACTATACAAACTCTATTTAATGCAGTTATTGTTACAGGTAAACCTGTTATGATTAACCATCCTATCACTGATTCGGGTCTGGGTAAACTCCTAGACGATCATCCTCCGCTCATGGCATTTTTGGGACTGCCGTTTTATATTGAAAACAAATTTATCGGTATGGTTGGCATTGCTAATCGACCGGGAGGTTATGATGAAAGTATTGTCGAGTATCTGCAACCTTTTTTGGCAACCTGCGCCAATATTATGGAGGCTTATCGCAATGATAAACGCCGCCAAAAAGCAGAAAATGAGTTGCGCCAGAGCCAAGCACAGTATCGGTCTGTTATTAATAGCGTTAAGGAGATTATTTTCCAAACCGATGCTCAGGGAAACTGGACATTTCTGAATCCAGCTTGGACAGAAATTACCGACTTTTCGATTCAGGAAAGTCTGGGAACTCCTGTTTTAGATTACATCCATGAAGATGATCAACAACTGCATCTCGATTTCTTTGAATTCCTAATTAATCGTCAACAGGAATACTGTCGTCAGGAAATCCGCTACTTGACTAAAAACGGTGATATTCGCTGGCTAGAAGTGTTTTATCGACTAACTTTAGCAGTAGATGGGAGCCTTCAAGGAACATCGGGAACGCTGACTGATATTACAGATCGCAAACTTTCTGAACAAACTCTCAATCAACAGTTAATGGCAATTGAAGCCGCTATTGATGGAATTGGTATTTTAAATGAAAAGGGTGAATATATTTATCTGAATCAAGCGCATCTGGAAATATTTGGCTATGATACGCCGACTGATTTATTGGGAAAAACCTGGCATCAGTTGTACTATCCTGATGAAATCAGTCGCATTGAACGCGATATTTTTTCCGTGTTGATTGAGAATGGATATTGGCGAGGAGAAACCTTATCGAAACGCCGTGATGGTTCGACATTTGCTGAGGAATTATCCCTGACGTTAATTGAGGGTGGCGGACTGATTTGTGTCTGTCGTGATATTACAGAACGCAAAAAAACTGAAGCGTCATTAGCCAAGCGCGATCGCTATTTGACGGCGTTGGTTGAAGTGCAGCGTCAGTTATTAGCCGCCCCCGTTAATCAGGATGTTTATCAGCAAATTTTGACCATTTTAGCCCCGATTGCCGATGCCAACCGAATTTATGTTTTTGAGAATCATTATGATGAAAATGGACAATTTTTGAGTAGTCACCGGGCAGAATGGTGCGCTCCAGAAATTGAACCCCAACTTGATAATCCAGCGTTACAAAATGTTAGTTATCATCATATTGTGCCGCGTTGGATGGATGTCTTAGCCCAAGGGGGTATAATTAATGGGATTGTGGCAGATTTTCCGGCATCGGAACGATCTGTTTTAGAACCCCAAGGGATTTTATCTCTCCTCGCCTTACCGTTGATTGTCAATGGAGAATTCTTTGGATTTATTGGCTTTGATAATTGTGTCGAAGCCAAACAATGGGAACCCTTGGAAGAGGGATTGTTGAGTTCCGCTGCTGCTGCGATCGCGCTGGCAAAAGAACGTGAAATCACGGCAAAAGCATGGCAAAATTCTCAATCTCAACTTCAAGCTGTTTTAGATGCTGTACCTGGCTTAGTCTCTTGGATTAGTTCCGATTTAATTTACTTAGGCGTCAATCGCCATTTAGCCTCTCGTTATAATTTAACACCGGAAAATTTCTTAGGTAAAGAAGTTGGTTTTGTGGAAAATAATCCTAATTTTGCTGAGTTTATGCGCCAGTTTTTTGCTAGCTCAAATCAAACCATGTCTCAAACACTCCGGTTTGACATGAATGGCAATATCGAGAATTACTTGATCGTGGCTCAGAAATATCAGCAAAGCCAAGTCTGTGTGGCGGTGGGAATTGATATCACTGAGCGTCAAAAGGCAGAAGAGCAGATCAAAGCGTCGCTGAAAGAAAAAGAGGTTTTACTCAAAGAAATTCACCACCGAGTTAAAAATAATTTGAATGTAGTGTCTAGTCTCTTGGAACTACAAGCCGACTCCATTCCGGAACCCCACATTGGCAAACTCTTTGAAGAAAGCCAAAATCGCATTTACTCCATGGCGCTGATTCATGAGAAATTATATCGCTCCCAAACCATTGGACAAATTAACTTGAAGGACTATATCCAAGACTTGGCAAATAATCTCTTTGATTCCTATAATGTTAGTGAGGATTGCATTCAGTTGCACATCAATGTTGAGCCGATCTTCCTCAATATTGAAACCGCTACTCCTTGTGGCTTAATCATTAATGAATTAGTCTCAAATAGCCTCAAACATGCCTTTCCGGATGAGCGAGAAGGAATTGTGTCTATTAACTGTCATCAACAGTCAGATGGGCAAATTCACTTAGTCATCAGCGACAATGGCATCGGATTTCCCGAAGCGTTGGATTTTCAGGATACCGAATCCATGGGGTTTCAAGTTGTTTGTACATTAATCGAACAGTTAGAAGGAACGATTGAACTCCAACGAACTCCCGGCACCGCTTTTTCAATTCAATTTAGCGAACTTCAGTATCAAAACAGGATCTAAGCAGATGAGCGATATTCATATTCTAATTGTCGAAGACGAACTGTTAATTGCCAAAAATTTATCCCGCAAACTGAAAAAGCTGGGGTATAGCGTTGATGCCATTGTTTCCTCCGGAGAAGCGGCGATTCAAAAAGCGGCTGAAATTAAACCGGATTTAATCCTCATGGATATCGTGATTAAAGGAGAAATGAATGGGATTGAAACGGCGGCTACTATTCATCAGCAATTGGATATTCCCATTATCTATACCACAGCTTATGCGGATGATGATACCTTACAGAAAGCGGAAGCCACAGGCTCCTATGGTTATGTGATCAAACCCTTTAAAGAGCGAGACTTACATGCGGTAATCAAAATCGCCTTGAGTCAACATAAACAAGCGGTAAAAATGCGCCAATTGTTGGCAGAGGAGAAGGTGATAAATGAAAATAAATCCCGGATACTGTCCATGGCGTCCCATGATTTACGCGCCCCGTTAACTACAATTCAGATGTCAGCGGAACTGCTTCAGTTAAAAGCGGATCAGGAGGATGAGCGAAAAACTCGGCATTTTAAGCGGATTCAAAACGCAGTGACGAATATGAATCAGCTATTGGAAGATGTTTTAACCCTGAGTCAAGCTGAAGCGGGAAAATTAGACTTTCAACCTGAGCCTTTGGATGTAATTGCTTTATGTGAGAATCTGATCGAACAGTTAATTCCTCTTGCTAGTCAGCAACATAGCCTTAATTTCAGTTATCAGGGAGATTTTTTCCTGGGCTATTTCGATGAAAGCTTACTGCGGTATGCATTCACCAATTTGCTCACCAATGCGATTAAGTATTCCCCCCAAGGAGGTAATATTAGGTTAACAGTGACGAGGAATAATCAACAGGTTACCTTTCAGGTGCAAGATGAAGGGATTGGTATTCCTCCAGAGTACCTGAGCAAACTCTTCCAGCAATTTGAACGTGCTGCCAATGTGGGTAATATTAAGGGTACAGGATTAGGATTATGTATCGTTAAGCAAGCAGTTGATTTACATGGTGGTGAGATTAAGGTTGAGAGCACGGTGGGAGTCGGTACGACGTTTACGGTTACGTTACCGTTAATCACGGCTGCAACCTAGAGCGTTGGTCAAGTATTCCTAGAAACCGGGTTTATCCTGAGGATGACAACACAATATCAACCTTTGACCCAAAGAAACCCGGTTTCTTGACCGATGTAGAGACGCGCCATGGCGCGTCTCTACCTCATGGCGGGTTTAGTCGCATCTTTTATGAGCCCCTACCCATTAATCAGGGCGGGTTTTGAATAAACGCTATCACCAATCGCAACAGGAAAATCCCTAAACCCGCCCCTACAGAAAAATCATGGCGCCTCTCAACACTCAACACGTCTCCAATCCCCAATCTATTCTGATTTCGCTGCATTGGATGATCCCGCCTCGGCGGTTTCCTCACTACTGGGTAACTCCAGACAGTATCCCGCACCGTATACTGTTTTAATATATTGAGGATGACGGGGATCAGGTTCGAGTTTGGTTCTCAGGTGACGCACATGGACACGAATGGTTTCAATATCGTCATCTGGATCATATCCCCAGACTTCTTTGAGAATTTCACTAGGAGAAACCGTTTGACCATGACGCTGTAACAAGCAGTGTAGCAGTTCAAATTCCAGGTGGGTTAATTTAACTGTCTGATTAAACCAAATTGTCTCAAACCGTTCTGGAATCAGGGTCAAAGGACCATAGTTGAGGATTTCTGTATGCTTGGCGGCTTGGGGGATGCGGTCAGTACGTCGCAATAAGGCGCGTACCCGTGCTAGCATTTCTTCGAGTTCAAAGGGTTTGGTCAGATAATCGTCTGCACCGGCATTAAACCCTTCCACCTTATCCTGCGTTTGACCCAAAGCTGTCAACATCAACACGGGAATATCCGTGGTGCGTTCATCCCGACGCAACCGTTGGCAAACGGTAAAGCCATCGACTCGAGGCAGCATTAAGTCTAGCATGATCAGGTCGGGCTGGAGTTGCAGCGCTAGGGCCTGACCCTTGATACCATCGGGTGCTTGGTGAACTTCGTATCCTGCCATTTCTAGGTTAATGGAGACAAGTTCTGAGATTGCGGGATCGTCATCGATTAAAAGGATTCGAGGCATCACTAAGTAGTTACTAATAGGACTTGTTAAGGTCGGATAAGAACTGTCACAGGAAACTACAGATACTGTACCGATTATAAGCGCTGATTCTAAACTACTTGTGAAGAAAATGGAAAGTTGCTGATTTTTTTGGGAAAATCAGGTATAATATAGGGTTAATTTAGAAATATATCCGGTTTCGGGCGTTGGTCAAGTAGACCTATTGGCACAGAAGACGCCAAATAT
>NZ_JBKHHI010000284.1:0-8760 GCF_046539235.1 Coleofasciculus sp. | reverse complement strand
ACAAATGACAAATGACAAATGACAAATGACAAATGACAAATGACAAATGACAATCCCCGCCGTTAACTTTAATTGTCCCCACCGACTTACTTTTTTTGATGAAAATAGCATCATTCGTGTCTCCCGCGATCGCAGCCAGTGTGATCCTGTTCCTCAACCCCGGATATGCAGCCATACTCAACACCTCTGTTCGCTTAGCCGGATTCTCCCCGGATAATCGTCATTATATTCATCTAGAAAGTTACCGGGATTCAGTCACAGAAGTTCCCACGGCTCATCTGCAAATTATCAATATCCCCAATAACTCCTGTGTCAGAAATGGTTGTCTGCGAACCAACTATGATCGCGATGCTTACAGTCTCAGCAATCAAGCGGCTGAAAACGACTTGCTGCAAGATACAGTAACCCTCCGACAAGATTTGGGGCTCAATCGGCTGAAAGTTGGCATTAAACTCCCTGTCATCGATAGCACCCGTCAGCCAGATGACAGCGAAACTGTTACATTTCGCTTAAAGAACCAGCCGTTACAACTGCGCCTAGAACAAAGGCGTATCCCCTCCGTCTTATCTGGAGGCACGTCTCCAGTCGAACGGGCGTCCATGCGCTTAATCATCAATTATCAGAATCAGCGCTTAACTCTGGGTACTTTGAACAACTATCGAGATGCCGTGAAAGGCTATCGGATTCGAGAGGTGCGGCTATCTCCTAACCGTAGTAATATCGTAGTTCTGCTAGATATGCTGCAACCGACTCACGAGGATGTCGTCAAAACCACGTTAGTGCAAAGCTTTTCTTTGCAGCCATTTGAGAATTAGTCATATTGGTGAATCCAGACTAGAGTCGCTACTCTCACCAATTTAAAGTTATGTGTCTCTAAGTTAGGGAAAGAAAAGAAACATTAAAAAATATTGCAAAGGGTTGTACTTTTCTGAGAGAGTAGTAAATTAGTAATTGAAGCGAAAGAGAAAGCTTCAATGACAGATATTAATGTCACTTGAAAATCCAGAAAGGAGGGAAGGCTAAAACTCTGTTAAATCTAATATCTGTCTTATCCGAGACGCAAATTCTAACAGCAACACTCAACGCGAAGACTGATACATCCTCTAACTAGAATTTTAGGGAGCAATGCATCTGAATTATCGAATTTAGAGCAACTCTATTTAGGATTAATTATGGAGAGGAAGTCACTCAGAGAGCTAGTTGAGTGTTGTTGTTATGTATAGGTGGGGACAATTAAAGTTATAGCAACCGCCATAGCGGTTAGGACACATCATTTATGTTCCAGACGCGCCATGGCGCGTCTCTACAATGGTGCTACGTCATTTGCCATTTGTAAGGGTTTAAGGTATATTTACAGTTCCCCCTTCCCTCTCCTCACCCCCAACACTTATTTAGCGTTTGACTGGAAACAGGTTAAGATTTGTATACAGGCGTTCTTTCAATTCACGCCGCCGCATCAGCCGTCAACCTTGTTTCCCAATGACCCTTATCCGCGTTCCCCAATCCTGGGAAATTCCCGAAAACCAAATCACGCCTGAAGCCGTTTACTTCAATCGGCGTCGCTTTCTCAAAACCCTAGTCGGTGCGAGTATTCTCCCCATCTTGGGATGTCAAGCCTCCTCTGACTCGGAAACCAATCAGGAACTAGCCGCTACCCTCAATCAACCAACGGTCAAACTCCTGAACACCAATCCCGCATTTGCGAATGTTGACCGTCCCATCACCAATGAGTTACTGGCGGGACAATATAATAACTTCTATGAATTTGGCAGTGGCAAATCGATATGGCAAGCCGCCCAAGCCTTACCGACAGATGAGTGGACGGTTGAAGTCACCGGATTGGTGAAAAATCCTCGCACCTACGATTTAGACGATTTACGCAAAAAATTCCCCCTCGAAGAACGTATCTATCGCTTCCGTTGTGTCGAAGCCTGGTCAATGGTATTGCCATGGCTGGGATTTCCGATGCGATTATTAATGGAAGAGGTAGAACCCACATCTAAAGCCAAATTTGTCCGGTTTACGTCTTTCGATGATCCTCAAATTAGAATCGGTCCAGCATGGTCATTCAGTGGTAAACTACCGTGGCCCTATACCGAAGGATTAACGGTAGAGGAAATGGCGAATGATTTGGCATTTTTTGCCGTGGGGATTTATGGTCATTTTCTGCCGAAACAGCATGGGGCACCAATTCGAGAGGTTGTGCCGTGGAAATATGGGTTTAAGGGGGCTAAGTCTATTGTCAAGATTGAATTTGTTGAGACTCAACCCGCGACATTTTGGAATACCTTAATTCCTTATGAGTACAAGTTTGAGGCAAATGTCAATCCGGATGTGTCCCACCCACGTTGGTCTCAAGCGACGGAAAAGTTTGTTGGGAAAGGACCCAATTTTTCCTGGGAAAGACGGGAAACGCTTCCCTATAACGGGTATGGAGAATATGTAGCACAGTTGTATTCCACCTCCCGCACATAAAAAGCAAAGTCCGAAAAACTACACCCAAAAATGGCTGGTGGGCATTGCCCACCCTACGGTATATCAAGGGTGGAGGCAATTCCCAAAATGCACGATGCACGCTTTTCAGTACCCTTGCAGTTAAGGGCGCGATCGCACAAACGTTATCATAGTACAACCGTTACCTGTATAGGACAAATCACTATTTTTACATAACATAACTCTGAAGGCACATTATGTCTTTTGGTGACTATAGAAAATACTCAGCCGCTGAATTAAAAGCTATCTTTAATATCACACTATTGAAAGACGCTAATTTATTTAGCAACTTTAATCCCACCGATCAGTCTTATCCTGATTTGCAGGTAGCCGTAAAAAAGATGAAGTCTCGCATTAGCCTGTCCAAATCGGATAACGAAGCAACCCGAGGCAGTCTCTTAGTATCTCACATTTTGTGGGAAGCTAGCGACACTTATAATCTCGGTATCTTTTTTGAACCACCCGTTGATATTAATCCAGAGGAAACACCAGGTTTACCTCACCCATTAAATGGTAAATACGATTGCGCTTTAAGTCTTGATGAGATTGATTTTATTTCGCCGATTATTTCAGTCGTCGAAGTCAAAAAAAGTAGTCTATCTGATGGGTTAGGGCAATGTGTCGCGGAAATGTATGCAACTCTAAAGAAGTTCCAGCAAGATCAAGTCTACGGCATTATCACCGATGGAGAAGTCTGGTCGTTTTTATTGCTAGAAAACCTGACCCTCTCGGTTAATGAAAATAATTATTACATTAGTAATGTTGCCGATATTGTTGACCGGATTGGTTATATCGCCGAAAAGTTTAAGAAATAAGCATTTCCTCGAACCAAGCCAATCAAATGGTCAATTGTAGGGGCGGGTTTAGGGATTAACGCTAATTAAGACCGATAAATGAGCAACAAAACCCGCCCTTGTTTAAGAGCCTAAAGAAAAATCCCACGTAAACTGATAAAGATAATCGCCCCTAAACTAGCGGCTGCGGGTAGCGTAATTAACCAAGCCAGAGCAATCGATTTAAGGGTTTGAAAGCGAACCGTGCGCCAATTTTGAATCAATCCAATACCAACAATACCCCCCACTAAAGCGTGAGACGTTGAAACCGGAAAACCGAAGCGGGAGGCGAGTAAAACAGTTGTCGCTGTGGCAATTTCGGCACAGAATCCACTACTCGGTTGTAAAGGGATAATATTTTCCCCAACGGTAGTAATCACCTTTTTGCCCCAAACAGCTAACCCTGCAACGATACCAGCACCACCAATGATGAGAATCCACAACGGAATATCAAACGCCGTGAGGGGAACCGTACCCGTAGCAATAATATACGCGATCGCAGCTAAGGGAGCGATCGCATTCCCGACATCGTTGGAACCGTGAGCAAACGCCACAAAACAAGCGCTGAGAACTTGAAACCGCGCCAGTTGTTGCTCAATTGCTGAGGGAAATGGAGACACAGCATTAGGGGGTGGGACAATATTCGCTTCAATTTCCGCTTCCCCAGTTTCCCGGATGCGAATATCTTGAACTTTCGATTCTTCAGGATTAATAGGTAGAATTAAAGGGCTACGTTCCAACTGACGCCAACTAATCAGACTCAGGACAATAGCCGCAACCGAAACCGTAATAATCGGTAAATCATGGGTAGGAATTGGCAAGGCATAAAATAGAGGACGATTAAATAAACTTGGCATGACAATCGCGCCAAAGATACTCACAAGAATAGCACTTAGCCAAGGAATCCATTCCCGTAACTGAACCATCGGATTCCTTTGCCTTAAAATTGAGGTATTGATAATACTATAAAATCCGGCGGCTAAACTACCACTAACAACAGGTGTAATAATCCAGGTTAACGAAATACGACCCAAGGTTCCCCAATCTACCGCCTGCACCCCAATCGCCACCCAACAAAATCCGGCGATCGCGCCAACTACAGCATGAGATGATGCGACAGGTAATCCCAGACTGGTAGCAATTTGTAACCATAAACCACAAGCCAGTAATACAGACATCATCCCCAGTAGTAACACCTGTGGCGTTTGGGCAAATAACGTTGGATCAATCACTCTCGTGGCTAACGTTGTCGCCACCCCTTGACCAAATAAAACCGCCCCTGTAAACTCTAAAATCCCGGCAATAATTAGCGCTTGTCGTAGCGTAACCGCTTTTGAGCCAACTGACGTTCCCATGGAATTCGCCACATCATTAGCGCCTAGATTCCAAGCGACATAGAAGGCAAGAATGGCAGTTAAACTGAGTTGAATTAGAGCTATTGAAATCACTCGTTATCCCTCAATCCCTGCTATAAAGTTTAATGGTCAAACAAAAACCCTACTCAATAGCGAGCGAGACGCTCGCACTACGATGATTCTCTTTTGCCTCTTTCCTCCTAAGTAGGTGGGTGGAAATAAACTCAACATTATGAAGTTCTGTAAATAGCCCTCAAACCCTTACATAAACATAAACAAATGACGTAGCTTACTTCTTAAGGGAAGCGAGTATGACGAGCACCACCATTAACTTTAACTTTGCCCACCTACTTCTTCATCAATTTCGCTTAACTCTTGACCCCTTACCTTTTCCCTTGCCTTTAGAGGGCTGAGAATCGGATGTCGGCGCAATCATTGGCACCGTAAAGTGAAACTGACAACCTTGGTCTTTACCCGCTGAGTCTGCCCAAATTTTACCGCCCCACCCCTTGACAATTTGGCGACAAATAGCTAATCCTAAGCCTGTGCCGCCGGTAGTCCGTCGCAGCGCCCCTTCTTCTTGATAAAAGCGATCAAAGACATCCTCTAGGCGATTCGGTTCAATCCCTCGCCCTGTATCGGCGACAGTCACTTTTAACATCGAATTACCATTGGTTTGAATCCCAATAGTAATTTCTCCTTGGGAGGAGGTAAATTTGCAGGCGTTGTCTAGGAGTTTAGCAAGGGTTTCTACCAGCCACTCACCATCGGCTTGGACTAAGGGCAGATCTGTGGGAACGTGAGTAATAATGTTCGGTCGCCGATCCTCTGACCAATGGACGTTGATCCGGCTGAGGGCTAAGTCAATGCATTCTTGTAGAGAAAGGGCTTCGACATTCCATTCCACGCGCCCACTTTCCAGGCGCGAGAGGGTGAGAAAGTCTTGCACCAGTTTCCGCAGGCGTTCGGCGTCGTCAAGGGCGGTATTCAGCATTACCTGACGTAATTCTGGTGACATATCCGGTTCGCTGGCGAGACTTTCTAGGCAAACCTGAATCGTGGACAGGGGGGTGCGGAGTTCATGACCCGTGATTGCGACTAAGTTACTACGAGTGCGGTCAAGGGCGGCGAGTTGTTGGTTCAAATCTTGCAAATTCGCATAAGCTTCAGCTTGGATTAAGGCGACACCCACTTGAGTTGCGATCGCTTCGACGAGGGCGAGTTCTTCATCCTTCCACCGATAAGGGGTTTCGCCGCAGTGGTGTAACTCAACCATCCCCAATAATCGACCCTGATACAATACAGGAACCATGAGCCACGATCGCATGCCAAAGGTTTGCACCAATTCCTTTAATTTAGAAGACGGGGAATTAGCGTTTTGGCTAGGTGTCTGGTTCAGCCGAGGATCATGTTGGGTATCTTCTACAGAAATGGACTCTTGATGTTCGACAATGGCTTGAAACAGAGTATTATCTTTTAGGGGCCAAGGGCTACCTAGGGTGGAGCAAAGGATCGTGCGATCGCGCCCTCGGGTTTCCAGGTATTCATGGGTAATCGTGGCTTGAGTATCCGTGGCTTTACAGCGGTAAATCAGACAACGACAAGAACCCATGGCTCTTCCTAACTCTTGCACCGCGATTTCCAGAACTTCATGGGGATTGAGCGATCGCCGAATCGCTGTGCTAATCGAATTCACCAAACGCTCGCGTTGTTCTTGAGCCGCGATCGAGCTATAGGCTTTCAGCAGTTTATACTGACCCGCTTGTAAGTAAGTCACCAACCGATGCACAAATGGATCAGGATTGGGTGAGTCTTCCAGATTCCGATCTGAGGGTTGAGTTGAGCCAGAACTGATATACTCAGCTTTTGCCTGTTCGATTTTATCCGCTAACTCAGGTCGATAGGTGGCAATGCGATTCAGAAGCAACTCGGCGGCTTTGGCACTAACCGTCCGGTCAAATGTCCAAATTCCCTCAAAACGCCGAGAGGTATCCATCTCGCCATTGGCGCTATTGGAGACAGACAGACGTTTTTCTCGGCAGATCAAACAGTTGGCATAGTGAGAACCAATCACCACTAAATGCCACTCGTAACTTAAGGCATCGCCCGGATCAAATGCCACAGTTTCGTGGTGATCTGAGCTATTCTTGAAATCCGTTTCTGGTGCGGCTAATACATACACATGAGGTGTCCGTTGAGCAATGCGCCGATAGCGATGAGCTTCCTGACGATAGAAGCGTTCTCGCTGAAAACAGGCAATCACCAACGGCTGCTCCGAACCAGCTAAGACCTGATCTTCCATCGCATGGGAAAGTGCGGTCAACGACGCTTTGAAATATACTTGTTGCCTCAGGTGGGGCATGGCTTGGAGTAAGTGAGCCAGCACCGAAGTTTTGATGATCATTCAAATAAGCGATAAGCAGTTTTTAGCTTGAGCTTGGCAACAAACCCTTGACAAATCCCCTTTTTTATGATTTTTACTGCCATAATCCCCGATCAAGAGCAATCGGCAGGTATAGGGAATGCCATTAAGCAACGCGATTCGGCAAAGAACCGCTGTGGGTCATCTAGAGTGGATAACTTGTCCTATCAACCTATCGTACAAAAAAGAAGGTAACTTCCACCTAGCGAACCGGAGAAAATTTCTCTCTAGGCTCCGGGGAGATGTCCAGGTGAGCGAATGTCTCGAACCAGAGGTAGAGCGATTTGAAACCTCAAACCCGGTTCTAGGTGCTGGTAACGCTGATGCTTCCTGGGTAAAACTGGAACGCTGGAATGCTTGAACTCCTGAGAAACAAAAGAACAACAAATCTTATTCAATAGTCTAGACTTTAATCATTTTTGAGATAGCTTATTGCCGACAGCACAAGTTCCTAATGTCAATAAACCCAATATCGTTGATGTTTCAGGAACAGGAGTTTCAGATTGTTTATACTCAATGAAATTTAAATAGGCTTTTTGATTGTTAGGATTAAAAAAAGAACTATCTGAACTCTGGAAAAGATTATAACCGTAGGGGTCACCAACAGCCAAGACTTTACCACCGTTAGCAAAGGGCTGAAATTCCACCATCGACCTGATTGAGCCATTTTCACCAATTACCGTCCCCCCAGTGGGAGTAATATCGGTTACCATTGTATCTATATCAGTGGCTAAGGATGTACCAAATGTTTGACCTCTTAAATCACCTAATCTGCCGACTGTAGTTGGAGAAACTGTATTTTTAAACGTGCCACCTGTAGGAGAATTGACACCACCGACAACACCTGTATACCGTGAACCGAGTCCTAGTGATTCCAGTACAGAATTGGCAGATATCTGTTCAGAATGACTTGAATCAGATTCAACAATCAGAAAACCACCCATTTTTACGAAGTTACTCAGCACAGTAGTTTCGGTTGATGTCAGAATTTTTGATGAGGTTCCGTGAAAGAATATATCAACGTCAGCAAGATTTGCCTCGGTTAGGGTTGATACTCCTGGAAGGATAGTATGTGAACGCTCCAGAAGACTTGATCTAAATGCACCGTATAGCAAAGCACCATTTCCGCCATTAAATAAGTCACCACCACGCTGATTAGCGCTGTTCCAACTTCTTAGGGTTAATCCACCTGCTGAATTTCCTCCTAAAGCTTCTAGAAGAATAGATATTGATAGAGTCATTGTTATTAATAGTTTATTCATATTAGTAATGATATAATCGGATTCTTAATCTTCAGGATACATAAATTTCAAGCTTAACTCTCTAGTTTTTGGTCATATTCACAAACACTTTACATAGAGCCAGAAATGAATTCATTATTAATTTAAATGAGTATTAAGCAAAAATTTACATAGATGAGAAATGACACCTGTCACTCCATCTATCTATATTTATGAAACCGACTCTCTAATCTTTGTAAATTAAATTTATATTATTTAAAGAAACTTAACTATCTTAACCAAACAAGTTGGCTTATTCATAAGCTAAACTTATCGAAACCAATAGATTTTATCTTCACACAATATTTAAAACTTGCCCCTTGACAAAGGACAAAGGACAAAGGACAAAGGACAAAGGACAAAGGACAAAGGACAAA
>NZ_JBKHHI010000283.1:0-8830 GCF_046539235.1 Coleofasciculus sp. | reverse complement strand
AGTGCAAGCCGATGGCGTTGGAGGAAGGAACAACAGCACCAGAGATGATGTTGTTGCCATAGAGTAAGCTTCCAGCAACAGGCTCGCGGATGCCATCGATGTCCACGGGGGGAGCGGCGATGAAGGCGATGATGAAGCAGGTGGTAGCGGTTAAGAGGGTGGGGATCATCAGCACACCAAACCAGCCGATATATAGGCGGTTTTCGGTGGAAGTTACCCAGTTACAGAACCGTTCCCACAAAGACGCGCTTTCGCGACGTTGTACTGTGGTAGTCATAATTCGATTAGTGCTATTACTTCATGATTCGATTGAAGCAAGGCAAAATTTTTGCCTCATCTTTAATGGTATTCATATTCATTTGAATCTTCCACTGGTTTTATTAATTGATTCAATATTTTGCATAAGCTATACTTATTATTTAGAAATCAAAGTAGATATAAGGTAAACCGCCTTCAGGTGCTAACAACCACACTGCATAAAGGCACAGCGGCACCAATAGCAACTTCAGGGGCCAGTTGAGTTGTAACTTCAAACCCCGATGAATCCCATAAACACCCGCCATGAACAGGGCAACGATGACCAACAGCAGTGTTAACTCGAAGCGTTCTAAGCCAAAGGCTGTCAAATAAACATTTTCGGCAAACTGCACATCCGCAGGTTGACCCCAGAGGTTCTGAATCACAAACCCAGCTTGTTTGAGATTGGGTAAGCGGAAGAAAATCCAAGACATGAACACCATCCATTGAGTAATTGCCCACGCCACCAGCACCCCGAATCCTGTTTGCCACCATCCTTTTAACCAAACAAAGCGGTCTGATAGCGTTTGGGTTAAGCGATGCACCACCAAAGCCAAACCATGCAATCCTCCCCACACGACAAATCCCCAAGCTGCACCATGCCAAATGCCAATAATCAGCATGACCACAAACAAGTTTAGACAGGTTCGACCTAATCCTTTCCGTGACCCACCTAAGGGAAAATAGAGATAGTTGCGAATCCAATCGCCTAACGTAATATGCCAGCGTCGCCAGAAATCGGCAATGCTGGTACTAAAGTAAGGAAAATTAAAGTTTTCTGGCAGGTTAAATCCCAGGAGGATAGCACTTCCCCTGGCAATATCCACATAGCCGCTAAAATCCAGATACAGTTGTAATCCGTAGGCAAAAATAGCCAGCCACAAATCACCACTACCGGCCCGTTCTAAGTTGCCAAAACACAAATCAACAAAAATTCCGATGCGATCCGCCAAAAGTGCCTTTTTAACCGCACCACTGGCAATCAACCATAGTCCTTCACTCAGGCGATCAAAACTGGGAAATTGGATATCTTTAAATTCGCTAGCAAACTGATGGTAGCGAGTAATGGGTCCAGAAATTAGTTTCGGGAAAAATAGTTTATAAGTGGCAAATTGTACACATTGGCGCGTGGCTGGTGCGCCTCGATAGACATCAATTAGATAGGCAATACATTCAAAAACAAAAAATGAAAGTCCCAAGGGAGCAATTACGCGATCGCTAATCCAGCTTGCCCCCTCTCGCGCCACGGGTAAATTCAAGGGGGCGGAGATATTTGTCAGGATAAACGGAACATACTTAAAGCTGACCAAACAGAGAATATTTAATCCAATCCCTAGCCACAAGAGTTTTAAACGTTTCTGATTCCAAAGTTCTTGTGCCATTAACCACTCTTCATTGGAGAGATGGTTATTGTTGAGATGCGATCCAGGGGATGTATTGACCGCAATTTTCTGCCCCAAGTAAAAATTAAGCCAAACCACAAATAAGAGCAGCGGAATGTATTGAATTTGTAAGCTGCTATAAAAAATTAAACTGGCAATTAGCAGTACCCATAATCGCCACGATGAAGAACTCTGGCTCCAGTAAATGAACAGGACACCTAGCAGAAACAACCCGTAAGTGATGGAGATAAATGCCATTTTTTTAGGAAATGGGGAATAGGGAATGGGCAATGGGCAATGGGCAATGGGCAATGGGCAATGGGCAATGGGCAATAGGCAATGGGCAATGGGCAATAGTAAAGGGCGACCCGACCTAATTGAAGGATTAGTGTTGGAAATTAGAGCAAGCGGGTCGCCCCTACAGTTTCCAAATGACCAATGACCAATGACAAATGACCAATGACCAATAACTAATCCCCAACTAATAATGCCCAGGGAATCATCGGGTCTTTCGCCAACTGATTAGACACTTCATAAGCTCCGAAGCGATTCAGATGACTGGGGTCAGAAAAATGATCAGGTTGATCGAGTAATAATCCACTTAAATCCCGAAAAATGAGTTCCCGTTCGACAGCATTTGCGTGCATGTATTGCTTAAATTGCTGTTCGTACTTAAGCCGGACTGGATCTAAGTAATCATTGGTCAAGGGTAGATTCACAAAAACCACAGTAATGTCATGTTCCTGAGCAAATGTTAATAGGGCGTCAAATGCCTGATCTTGCTTACCCCGAAGTTGGAAGGATTGATAATCGCCATCATACGCCCCCGTCACTCTGGGATGGTTCTGATAGTAGGTTTCTGGGTCAAAGCGAATGGATAAGGGCAGGAAACCATCCATATCAATGGACATATCCTTGTCTAAGTCTTGCTTTGGTGCAGTAGAACTGGAGACATTGGGCAACGTTTTCACCAAGGAGACAAACTGATCTCTCAATAGGGATTTGAGTTGATCCCGTTGGGGATAGGTTGAGGATAGTCCTGCCAAAAGTTGATTTGTGCCCTCGTCAATGGATTGATAACCTCTCCTCAATCCTGCCAACGGCTGGGAGGTTTGGTTGGCTTGGGCGGATTGCTGACCTGGGGTATTGGGAAATGTGCCAGCATTAAGCTGACGGTAACCTTCTGAATCTGCGATCGCCTCAAAGGTAGCATCAACTCGACCACTGTTAAAGGCGCGAGCGCCATCTGCCACGATAATTAATTTCGGCAATTGATCCGGAGTGAGAATCCGGCGTGTCATTAAGTCTACAATCTGAGCCGTGGCACCATTAATGCCGAAATTAAACACATCAATGCCTGAATACCCCTCAACCGCTAATGCCTCTTCTAATGCCACCGGATCAATACCGCGCATGGCTCGGGAACTGCCCATAATTAGCACATCAGGGCGATTTCCTTGTTGCCGGCGCTCTTGGTAAAGGGCTAACTTTTGATCGAGTAGTTGGTTATTAAACGGGGGATTAGAGGAACGAGCGAGGGCTAACATCGCGGCTTGCGTTGCATCTCCTCGCTCCGAGGGTAAGGAATCATCAATGATAATGCTTTTGTCTCCTTCGCGGGTAAACCCAGAGGCATTGAAGTCTTCGGCATTCTGATTGTTATCCTGTTGTAACGAGAATTCAGTCAAATCTACCGGAATCGGTGACTCCTCTGCTGCTGATACCGCATCTCGCCGGGGTAAACTGCCTTGGGGTTGCAGGATGCGACCAACGGGTCGATCAAACAGAAACATCAGCAATAATCCCATAATCCCCCACACCAATGCCACTTTAACCGCTTGTGACGATTCAGAACTGGTGCGTTGGGTATCAACTGCTACACGTTGATTATCTGGGGTGGGGACAAAAAGCTGGGTCGAACACAACCAGCGTCCAATTGTGCCAACGGCGGTATTTGACTGACGTGGTAAACCCTCTTTGAGCGTTGTGTCTGGTTTATGCTGACGCGATACCGATTGTTCTGTGGGAACAACTAACTCGCTAATGTCTGTATTAGAGATAACAAATTCGGGAGTGGATTCTGAGGTCAACCGTCGGCGTTCGGCAAAATCTGCCCCATAATTCCAGGCGGGAGAGGTTGAGCCAGCAGAACGTCCGTAAATCCGGACTCCAGCGATATTAGGAATGGTAAGCTGACGCAGCAGCCGTACAATGGGTAGACTCACTTGTGCTTTAGAGGGACACAGGGGTGCTTCGCTCATAATGTGCAGCAAGTCATTTTGACGACGCACTTTGAGCTGAATCCCACCCGTGGCTAGTCGCTGATCCAAATCTGGATTGAGCAACCGTTGTAGTAAAAAGGTGAGGGCATTTAGATTACCCTGTTGCCCCAATGTATAGCTAGAAGAGGCGAGTTGGGGTTGTTCACTCGCGGGTAAGGTTACCCAATCCACCCAGACGGGTTTTTCCGGTTCAGGTTCGAGGGAAAAGTAATCCGATTCAACGCCATAAATGGTTGCCGCTTTAATCCCTTGGGGTTTTAATGATTTGAGCAGAGGCGCGATCGCATTCATGGCAGTGGCTTGATCCGGAACGGGGGTTTTGCCCAGATCCAAGGCAGAGCAAAACAGATGTAGGGTTGTCTCTTTCAATACAGCCCGCACCGTCATCCCGACTTGCGCTAGCATCTGATTCGATAGCGTCGCGATCGCTTCCACATCTCCCCAACGCGCCCAATCCTTGAGCATAACGTCAGTGGGCGTCAAATCCACCCGCACCATCCATTCTGGTTTGGCTTCTCCCCTCACCTGAGCGCTTATGGCGGCGTCTTTAAACTCAATTAGTTCCAGAGAGCGTAACTGCTGCACAATTGGCTCAGACAGTAATGCTACATCTGGGCTATAGTTCGACGTACAGATAACCCACAGCCGCCGATGGTAAGGTGGTGAGGATTGGGACGGGATTTTGGGTTTTTGCTTGACCAGAGACTGTTCTCGATTGTCCTTAATTGGCAAGTCCTGAATCTGGACATTGACACTCACACCCAAATGACTCAGATTGGCACTCAGATACCGTGCGATCGCATCGGGTGAACCCGAACGGGCGAGACTTTCATGGGAGATGACAAACGCTGACTGAGCGGACGTCGTTTCCCAGGAGGACTCAGGACGAGATTCAGTGTCATGGGTATCTGTGTTGAGGCGAATTTCCTTGACCCATTCCGGACGTGATTGGGAAACTTGACGCCCGTAGATAATAATTTGGTAGATCGGGGTTTCCACAGCAATCGGAAAGATGGCTGTGTCTGGCTTAGTTTTAAGGGCTTTAAGCAAGCGATTGACTACCGTTTGAGCGGGAATACGTTCACGGCTTTCACAAAGAATATGTAAATTATTCCCTCGTAACCGGACTCTCAGGCACACCCCCGGTTGACCGATGGCATCGTAGACCCATTGAGCCAAAGAGGACGGATGATTGTTGTAGTTGCGCTCTTCGACATCCAACATTACAAATTTGTTACCTGGACTGATAACGGCGGCTGTTTTTTCCTCTCATGATTGCACATTCGGCGAAAAACGGGGGAGCTTGTAGAGACGTTCCGGTGGAACGTCTGGGAGCTGGAAAAATTTGAGCAACTATAGTCTAAGATCAAATTGGGATAGGTCTTGTAAATGATTAACTGTTGTTCGTGCGAGGTTGAATTTTATATATGGCATCAGTGAACCCAGATCCACAGGTAGCAGTCAACCCCTTACCGGAGTCCGCTAAACATTCAGCAGAACTCTTATTAAGTTTAGCCACAGGTCCGATGCTTGTCGGGGTGATTTCCCTAAACACGATTGGCTCATGGCTACAACAGGTAGGGGAAGCCAGCGAGGAAGTCTTTCGGGGCGATCGCTTACCGATTCTCCCCTTCCCGGATACGCCTCCCTCCCCCTCTAACGACTAGTGTATGTGGGAAACTTCAAATAATTTGTCAATAATCAAACTATACAGGGTAGCATTAACCCCGTACAATGGATCATCCTTGTCTTAGTGCCAACAGACCCTATGAGTTCTCTCCTCCACTCATCCGATCAGGAATTGACCATCCCATCTACATCCCAATCAAAACTCCTGTTGCGTCACCGCATCAAAGTTGTGGAGCAGTTGTGGGAGTCAGTTCTCCTTTCTGAATGTGGTCAAGAACTGGTCGATTTGCTGGCGTCTTTGCGCCAATTAAGTTCGCCAGAAGGACAAGCCACAGGGTTTTCGCTTTCATCGATTCCGGAAGTGATCGAAGGGCTTGACCTGAACGCCGCGATTCGGGCATCTCGTGCTTTTGCGCTTTATTTCCAACTGATTAATGGTGTCGAACAACATTACGAACAGCGCGATCAACAACTTTTACGACGGGCTACCTACAATACATTAGCGGGGAGCGATCGCACCTCTGGCATCTCGATGAAAGCTAATGGTAGTTCACTCCAAGCATCCAAGAACGGTGACGATGCTAAACCATCCGGGAGTGAACCGATGGCGGATTTATTAGAAAAACGTTGGCAGGACGATAGAAAAGCCGCAAATACCAACAGTACCTTCCATTGGCTATTTCCTTATCTACGCAACCTCAACGTACCCCCCCAGCATATTCAGCGGCTAATTGATAATCTGGATATTCGCCTAGTCTTTACCGCACACCCGACAGAAATTGTCCGACATACGATTCGACAAAAACAACGGCGTATTTCGACAATCCTGCAACAGCTTGACCAAGCCGAGGAAGCCTCCCGCGCCTTAGGTCTCAACTCATCCTGGGAAGTAGAAGACTACACCGAACAACTTAGAGAAGAGATTCGGCTGTGGTGGCGTACCGATGAACTGCATCAATTTAAGCCCACGGTTCTGGATGAGGTGGATTACACCCTCCACTATTTTCAAGAAGTCTTGTTTGATGCCATTCCCCAACTCTATCACCGCTTAAAACAGGGTATACAATCGTCCTTTCCCTGGCTGAATCCCCCCCGGAAAAACTTTTGTAAGTTTGGCTCTTGGGTGGGAGCTGATCGAGATGGAAACCCCTCGGTTAAACCGGAAGTGACCTGGCAAACCGCCTGTTATCAGCGAAATCTGGTTCTGGAAAAATATATCAACTCGGTTAAACATCTGACCAATTTGTTGAGCTTGTCATTGCACTGGAGTGATGTCCTACCGGAACTATTGGACTCTCTGGAGCAAGATCGCTCCCAAATACCAGAGGTTTATGAGCAACTGGCGATTCGTTACCGCCAAGAACCCTATCGCCTCAAACTTTCCTACATTCAGCAACGACTGGAAAATACGCTGGCGCGTAATCTCCATCTGTCTCAGAGCCAACCGCTACAGCCAATGGGTCTAGAAACAACAGACCCCTGTATTTACAATTCTGACCAAGAGTTTTTGGCAGAGTTGCAACTGATTCAACGTAACTTAGCGGAGACGGGGTTAAGTTGTCAGGAACTTGAGACACTGCTCTGTCAGGTGGAAATTTATGGGTTTAATCTGGCACACCTAGATATTCGTCAGGAAAGTTCTCGTCATAGTGATACGATGCACGAGATTACCGACTATCTGCAAATTCTACCCAAACCCTATAACGAATTATCAGAAGCAGAACGCAGCGAATGGTTAACCAAGGAATTACCCACACGCCGCCCTTTAATTCCGGCTGAACTCCCCTTTTCTCCCGAAGCCTGCGAAATCATTGAAACGTTCCGCATGTTGCGGCGGCTGCACCAAGAGTTTGGTGAACAAATTTGCCAAACCTATATTATTAGCATGAGTCACGAAGCCAGCGACTTGTTGGAAGTGTTGCTCTTGGCTCAGGAAGCCGGACTCTATGATCCAGCAACCGGAAGGAGTAGTATTCAGGTTGTCCCCTTATTTGAAACGGTAGACGACTTGAAACGAGCGCCAATGGTGATGAAATCCCTGTTTGAGTTACCTCTGTATCGCGCCTGTTTAGCGGGCGGTTATCAGGCGCTGAAGGATTACGAAAAGACGATTGCTGACCAGGGTTCCCCGGCTTTCCCATCTTATCCTCAACCGTTGCAGGAGATCATGCTGGGCTACTCAGACAGTAACAAGGATTCTGGGTTCTTAAGCAGTAATTGGGAAATTCACAAAGCCCAAAAAGCCCTACAGCAAATTGCCGAAGACTATGGGATTGCTGTACGTATTTTCCACGGACGCGGCGGTTCTGTGGGGCGTGGCGGTGGACCGACCTATGAGGCGATTCTGGCGCAACCGGGGCGGAGTATCCAGGGACGGATTAAGATTACGGAACAGGGTGAGGTGCTGGCGTCTAAGTATTCTTTGCCAGAGTTGGCACTTTATCACCTGGAAACCGTAACCACAGCGGTGATTCAAGCGAGTTTGTTGGGAAGCGGCTTTGACAACCTGGAACCTTGGAACGAAATCATGGAAGAATTGGCGGTGCGATCACGCCAACATTATCGGGGGTTTGTCTATGAGCAGCCGGATTTCTTGGATTTCTTTAATGAAGTGACGCCAATTCAGGAAATCAGTCAGTTACAAATTAGTTCTCGTCCTACTCGTCGCGGTGGTAAGAAAGATTTTAGCAGTCTGCGGGCAATTCCTTGGGTGTTTAGTTGGACACAAAGTCGTTTCTTATTACCGAGTTGGTATGGCGTGGGTGCAGCGTTGAAAGGGTTCTTGGATGAGGAACCCGAAGAAAATTTGAAGCTGTTGCGTTATTTTTACTTCAAGTGGCCCTTCTTTAAGATGGTCATTTCTAAGGTAGAGATGACGTTGGCAAAAGTGGATCTGCAAATTGCGGGTCATTATGTGGAGAAATTGTCCCATCCCGATGATCGAGAACGATTTGGTCGGTTATTCGAGCAAATTACCGATGAATTTAACCTGACTCGTGAGTTAATCTCGTTAATTACAGGACACAAACAATTACTCGATGGTGATCCAGAGTTACAGCGATCGGTACAATTGCGGAATGGTACGATTGTTCCCCTGGGTTTCCTGCAAGTCTCTTTACTGAAACGGTTGCGCCAGCATAGCAGTCAGATGGCATCGGGGTTTGTCCAATCTCGGTATAGTAAAGGTGAGTTACTGCGGGGTGCTTTGTTGACGATTAACGGTATTGCTGCGGGTATGCG
>NZ_JBKHHI010000282.1:0-8868 GCF_046539235.1 Coleofasciculus sp. | reverse complement strand
CGTTGATGTTCAGCTTCTTCGGGTAATAAAACTAAATTCCCCTCTGGGTCATAAAATCGTAACCACGGTGCTGTTTCTTTTTGGATAATTCCTTGCCAAATTCCTAACCATAAGCCTAAGGTTTCGCACCATAACCATCCTGACTCATTCGGAACCAACGGTTGATAACGTAAATTTGCATCCAACCGCCATCCCTGTAAAGAGTCGGGATTAAACGGGTCAAACACAAAATAATCCGGTGTTCTAAACGTTCCTTCGTAAATATCCTTTTTTGCCCCAATATCCGCATTGGCTGTAGACGCCGACATCAGTTCAATAATCACATCCGGGTAACGCCCCTCTTCATCCCAGACTACCCAACCTTGGCGAGAACGGCTTCCATCCACATTCAATACCACAAAAAAATCGGTTCCTCGGAAATCCCGATTTCGTGCCTGGGTGCGACTATAATAAATGAACATATTACCACCCACAAAGTAATCCTCGCGCTGTGCCAAGGCTTGGTGGGTTAACTGAATCAACAGATTCATAGCAATGCGATGGCGGTTACTTTCCAAGGGTTCTCCATCATCAAAAATTAAATCAGTCGGTGGCATTTGGGGTTCCCAGTCCACCACGGGAGGTGTTGGGGAACTCTGAGTTTGAGTCGTCTCTGTTGACATAATCCAACTCCTCCATCTGTAAGATTCTGTCTTCTTATGTTATCGCGTTTCTGGTAACAGGTAAGTAATATCATGTCCAGTTGAATACCCATAATTACAGTGATGAGGAGTAGGGGCTTGGTAACCAGGTCCCTACATTTTTATTAGGGGTGAGAAAGCCGGAAATCATATAAGTAGTCGGACAAGAGAAAACGTTACACCTACTTAGAAACTTCTGCGGTGACAGGAAAGTCTTGGTAGAAACGATGAAAGCTGATAGCGTGAGACAGAGGAAAATTGCATTTGGGTGATTATACATTGAAAACCCGTTCTCATTACTGGCAACTGTTGCCTTATCTTCGCCCTCAAAGAGTTACCATTGGGCAAGCCTTAGCTTGTACTGTGGGATTTGTCGCCGTGTGGCCCCTCCTGGCTTGGCTAGCGGGGCGGATTGCGGCTTATGTGGGACAAGGAAATGTGGACGCGATCGCACAAGTTGCTGGAATTGCTGCTTTAATTTTCTTGGGTCAGAAGCTGGCACAGTATGGGCAAGACACCCTAATGGCAAAGGCGGCTTTGTCGATTACACTGGATTTGCGGAAAAATGTCTACGCCCACCTGCAAACCCTGAGTCTGGACTACTTTGAAACTACTAGAACCGGGGACTTATCCTATCGACTCACTGAGGATATTGACCGCATTGGCGAGGTGGTGAACAAGTTCTTTCACCAGTTTCTCCCTAGCGTCTTACAGTTAATTGCGGTCTTCGCTTACGTGGTTTACCTTAACTGGCAGCTTACCCTAGGTATTGTACTCATTGCCCCGCTAATGGGTCTATTAATTGGCTGGTTTGGTGAACGGATGCGCCAATTTTCCCGGCGGAGTCAAAATCGGGTGTCGGATTTATCGGCGTTGCTGATTGAAGTCTTTAGTGGGATTCGGTTAGTCCAAGCGTTTGCGGCTGAAGATTACACATTAGAGCGATTTAGTCAAGAGGCAGAACACAATCGAAACGCTAAGTATGCGGCGGAACGGTTAAAGGCGATTCAGTTTCCGGTGGTGGGGTTTCTGGAGGCGATGTGCCTGTTATTGGTATTTTTACTAGGGGGATGGCAAATTGCCCAAGGTAACTTGACTGGGAGTGAATTTGTCAGCTACGGTGCGGCGGTTGCCATGCTCATTGATCCGATCGCGATCGTTACTAGTAACTATAACGAATTTAAGCAGGGTGAGGCATCGGTTGATCGCATCTTTGAACTGTTTGCGATTGTGCCAACGGTGATCGAAAAAGAGGGTGCGATGATTCTACCCCCGGTTACGGGTAAAGTCGAATATCGTCAGATTAGCTTTGCCTACACTCAAGCCCAAGAGAACTTAGAAAGGGCGGGTTTTGAAGAAACGTTATCATCAATAGCTGGCGCGAATTCCCTAAACCCGCCCCTACAGACTCAAAAATCAGACGTAGCCGACTACATTTCTACAGGTAAAACGCCTTGGGTGCTGAAAGACTTAAGTTTTCTCGCCCAGCCAGGAGATGCGATCGCACTGGTTGGCGCATCGGGTGCGGGTAAAACCACATTAGTTAATTTACTTCCCCGTTTCTATGATCCGCAAGCTGGAGAAATCCTGATTGATGGGATTAATATCCGAGACGTTACCCTAAAAAGCCTACGGCGACAAATTGGCATTGTTCCCCAGGAAACCACCCTATTTTCCGGCACAATTGCCCAGAATATTGCCTTTGGTCAAAAAGACTTCGACTTAGACGCTGTTCAAGACGCCGCCCAAATAGCCAATGCTCACCAATTTATTATCCAATTCTCCCAAGGGTATCACACCTGGGTGGGAGAACGGGGAATTAACCTATCTGGGGGACAACGACAACGACTGGCGATCGCGCGGGCGGTTCTCCTCAATCCCAGTATTCTCATCTTAGATGAAGCCACCTCTGCCTTGGATTCAGAATCGGAAGCCTTAGTCCAAGAAGCATTAGACCGGATTATGAAAGAGCGCACCGTCTTTATTATCGCCCATCGCCTCACCACTGTGCGCCGCGCTGACCGAATTTTAGTCATGGAACAGGGACAGATTATCGAGTCAGGAACCCATGCCGAATTGTTAGAGCGAGGGGGACGTTATGCGCGATTCTATGCTCAACAGTTTACTTAGGGTCTGCTGATGGCGCGTCTGGAAGCAGGGGGAGATGGAGGGGCAAATCTTTATGATTGAATCCCTATCACTAGGCGAACTTTATCAACAGTTGCTTGAGGAGGATGCCAAGTCAGAAGCGATCGCCGAATCGCCTCTGTTACGTCTTGATCGTTTACAGATGAGGCTTCCTGGTCAAAAATTAGTTGTCGCACAGGACCTTGGCTAATGTAGAACTCAAAGACGAGATTTCCCTTGACACCTGGAGGTAACTGGATCGATTGTAGATGTTGAGTCAAACGTGCGATCGCATCTTTATTTAATCCAGTCGCGCTAACAATTTGTAGGCGATTATCTTTAGATTCAGCTTTCGTCACATCAGCTTCAATTTCTGGAGTCCGCGATTGGGCTGACCTTGACTCAAAGATAAGAGTGTATTCAGCATCATCTAACATCTGTTCATCTCTATCCCACCTTTCCTCCTCTTCCGCCACCATACCGGGATCAATTAGGGTGATATCAAACTCATCCGGCGGTTCTGAAGGACTCTCCTCAAACTCGTAGGTCGCTTCTACTTCTACATCTCCAAAAATTCCCTGATAGCTAATCCCTTCCGGCATTTCCACGGGGACTTGTACAGAAACAGAACGATCATTGGGATTGACGCGCACTTCATCGCTGACGGCAATAAAGGCGGTATATTGGCACAAGAGTTGATAGGTTAAAGCCGTATCCGTGACAGTCTCTACGCCAACCTTTGTCTCTCCCTTCACCATTTGATATACTTCATGGCGCTGTTGCGGTTTTTTTCTGTATTCGCCAAGGGAACGGGTGAAAGTTGGCGGGTAGTATCTGAGAAATCGATAATGGTGAACGTATCGTGGGGATTGAGTCCGTTGATAAAGCGGCGCATTAATTCTTGACATTTGGTTAAGGGTTCACCACTTTGAGAACCTGAGGTATCAATCAAAAACACTACATCTTTGGGAACCAACTGATCGGGGTTATACTCAATCGCTGGAATCAAATAAACCGCAAAATGTCCGCCACGAGTATCGGTTTGAGAGAGGACTGTGGTTCGCTTGCGATCGCCTGCGACTTGATAGCGTAAAATTAGGTCTTTATTGGCAATCGTGTCTCGGCGAGATAGCGTGACTCGCATCCGCTGATCTTGGCGTTCAATTTGAATCTGGTGTGAGGGAGAATACACCTCTTTAATCTCAACCCCAGCCTCAATGTCTACAGTCACATTAATATCATGTCCCGAACGAGTTCCATCGGGTAAAATTGGCGCATTTAAGCGGGAAGCATCTGGCACTAAATCGGTGTCTTTATTCAGTGTCATCGGTGCAGGTGCTGAACCCCCACCTGTGGTATTCTCATCAATCGTGGTTCCAGGAATATAACGAGGTCCTACTACCATAGGAAAAACAAACTCGTAATTTCCCCCAGTAAATTTTAAGCTATCGGTGTAGCGAATCATCACATCAATTTGCTCACCGGGTTGGATATTAGCCAAGGATTGGGTAAAAATGTTAGCCCGTTCCTGTTCTAGCAATCCGGCGGTGCGTCCTTGCTTTTTGGCTTGTTCGTAAATGGCTACTGCTTCTTGGCGTTTTTTGATGTTACCTTTAATTATGCGATCGCCGATGCGAATCTCCATATCATCAACGGCGGCTTCATCGGGTAAGGGGAAGATGTAGGTGGCTTCTAGGGGAGTGGAAAAAGGATTCTCAAAGGTTTGTGTCACCTCTACCCGTGAGACATTACCCGTCACCTTGGCTTGTACATCAGTATGCTTCAGGGGAAAGACTAGTGGGTTACCTTTTTCAGATTTAACGTATAAACCACCTAAGTTTGGTGATGGGGATGGAAGAGATGATTTAGCCTTTTTGGTTTTATATTTCATTTTCCATTGACCTGATCTTTCAAGTCGGTAGTATTTCGCACTGACATTGGGACCAAAAACAATCTCATCTTCATCTTCAAGATCATGGACTGGACATTTTTGACCATTAACTAATAGTCCATTAGCACTTTGCTGACCTTTGGCATTACCATCAACAACCTTGTAAACACAACTGCAATCGTCTCTAATTTGTCGAATTAATGTTGCATGATGGCGAGATATAAACATTGAGTGGATGCGGATATCGCATTGTGGATCTCTACCTAGGGAATAGACCGATTCTTCCAAGGTATATTCTTTGCGTCCCTTGTCGTCTTCAATAATCAACAAATGGGTGGATGGATTTAGCATGATGGTTCTCCTTTTTTCAGTAAGCCCCGACACCCGCCAAGAACTCAAGTTCTTGGCTAAAAGCTTAAGTCCATTAAAATGGACTATAATTTTTATCTAGTCAACTCGATTCTGACTTGAGCTTGAGTTCCTTGGGTTTCAATTCAAGGCGGTTTAACACTTTTGTCTGTCCATCCTCAGCATAAGGGTGGTTTTGAGGGGAAACTGTTCAGTCTTTGACTCACCCTTTGACTCAGTAATTGACTCAGTAGAGGTTGTGGTATTGTATCGCTACCCGATGGGGCTGATACCAAATCCGGGTTAGCCACCCCCTTTATAATCTACTCCGCGCAGGCGGACTTTGTTTGTGTAGCAGCGATTTCAATCGCCTCCTCTTGCTGGAGTTTAGACCCAATCCGAAACTACATATAGGGTGTGAGCAACGCTTACCTTCCCCATTTCATTTTGATTATTATTCTCATACACGGACGACCAGGAATTCAAATACATGGCTTAGTTTTCAGGGTATGTGGCGCAACGAAGGGAGGTAAGTTTTGAGTGAGAGATTGGGAGATTTGTAGATTGTGTAGGGGCGGGTTTCACTACTATATTTTCGGTTTCACCAGGATGTGAATAAACCCGCCCAGACGCGCCATGGCGCGTCTCTACGCAGGTTTATAGAATTCCCGTGAAAAGTTAGAAATACATAGAGGCGTTAATTCTCTATGCAAAGGATGAAAAGATAAGAATTCTTGGGGAAATTATTTACTTCTCTGTGTCAATCTGTGTCCCCCACTATTCAGGGTTCTGTCTGCGTCATCCCTTCTGTGTCCTCTGTGTTTTTGTCAATACTTAGTTATAATTCTTATTGTAAGTTTAACAAAATACATGCGTCCAATGGTACATTGGGCATGAGACAAGAATCATGAACTATACAAAGTTTTTACGAAAACTCAAGGGGTTTAGCAGTGCCTATATTATTTTTGCCCACAATAAGCCCACCATAGATAGTATACCTGAAAACCGCACAATCCCCTCACAATCGCTGTAACCCCTGCAATTTCGTAGCTTTTTCCCAAAAAGAGGTAAAAAACGAGCAATTATGACGTTTTGTTGAGACGAGACTCTGATAGAAAAATTTAAACCGTTCTGGAGGAAAGAGTGGTTTAAATTATCAGAACTTGACAAATTGAGCCGAAATGAAATCGAGTCAAGGGAAGCATAACAGTAGCGAAGCCGAAAGAAAAAGCCAAGGGGTATCTAGTGCATAGTGGTGATCAAAAGAAGTGCGATCGCCCAGGGATGATCTGACACTATCCAGTCTCCGGATAGACAAGAATTAGGAGAAGGAGAAAAAATCACAGCACAAAAGAAGTGGCTTGATAAAATTCTGCCCGGAGTTTAAACTCCGGGCTAATAGCTTAAGTCCTTAGTTTCTTTTCTCGACCTTGTAAACAATTCTTGCTGATATTGAATTTGTGCATCAATTCCTTGAAATTCAAATCCAGGAAACTGAATAGGATTAATATTTAGCTCAACCTGTAGAGCTTCACCAAGGTAGTCAGATAGCTCATTTGATATCTGTTGAATATCTTTTTGAATCTTTTGTACCAATTTCTCTCGAATCTGACTGCCTAGACTCACCTGCGCGAAAGTAGCTAACTTAGCAACAGTCTAGCTGAACAAAACAAAGAATGAGAAGGGTAATTCCTCAGAATGCGATCGCGGTGATGCCAAATCATCAGGTAAGTCATCGATACTCCAGCACAATACTCGACAGAGTGCTTTTACCTGCGGCAGAGTTAACTTAGCCTCCTTATACCGTCCTGTCTCCCAGTTGCTAACTGTCTGCACAGACACATCGACAGCCATAGCAACATCCCTTTGAGTTAGACCCAACTCATCTCTACGCTGCTTCAGGGGAGACTCTTGCTCTTGCCGTTGTACTTCTGTCATGTTCACACAAACTATCAGATGTTTTAATCACCATCACCATCAGGAACACCAGTGACATCTATACCTAACGCACTACAGACAGTCTGAATTGAAACTCCTAGCTCGCGAGCCAAAGCAACTGCCCGATCCACTCTGGGCAGTTTGACCCCATTTTCCCAGTCGTAAATCTGGCGCTCAGAAACTCCCATACGGTTTCCAAGTTCAGCTCGGGTAAGTCCCGCAGCTTCTCTGAATAGTCTTAATTGAGATTTCCCTTCGTTTGAATCAGTCATAGCGGAACTAAAATTCATGAACTTTAGCTCTTGACAAGGACAAGTAACCGGAGCTAAAGTTCATGTTGTTAACAGGATATAAAGACCAGTAGGTTTAGCTGGTTCCGTCAAGTTACAGCTTAACTGGCTGGTCTTTCCCTAGTTAGTGTCTCATCTTTAATCAAATGAAGCGAAGCATCCTTTGGTCTCCCCCGTGCAAAAAACGCGAAGCAACATCTGGCTTCCCCCGTGCAACAGAAGCGAAGCATCCTTGGGTCTCCCCCTTTTTAAGGGGGACGGAAGGGGGATCAAAAAGGGAAGAGGGGGATCTAAAAGGGGGACGGAAGGGGGATCAAAAAGGGAAGAGGGGGATCTATAAGGGAAGAGGGGGATCTGAAGGGGGACTTTGATCTACTGTACTTTATTACAGCGCAAAGAGCTGTAAGGGCGGGTTTTGTTGAACAGTTATCGGCGGGGTAAGCGCATTTTAGTCCCTAAACCCGCCCCTACAATTGATAAACGTGCGTAGGTATCAGTGATTGGCAAGCGATCGCACAATTCCCAGAACACCTCAACCTTAATTTACCAGAACTCCCGTCTCCCCTGATTGACTGGGATGAAGCGCCGGATCTGGATCATTTCTATGGACGAATTCAACCGTTAAATCAGTTAGAGGAGTGGATTACTACAGATAATTGTAAACTGGTGGCAATCGTAGGAATGGGTGGAATTGGCAAAACCGCCCTCACCGTTGCTCTATGCGATCGCATCCAGTCCGACTTTGATTGTCTCTTATGGCGATCGCTAACTTACCAACCCTCCCTGCTAACGCTACTCGATAGTATCCTGAATACCTTTGAACCAACCGTTATTCAAGATATTCAGTCAGGAATAAGGCAACTGAGGCATCATCTACAACAGCGTCGCTGTCTACTGGTACTTGATGGGTTTGATTCGGTGTTGCACCAGAAAGACAATATTGAGGACTACAGTAAATTGTGGCAAACCTTAAGCCACAACCGCCATCAGAGTTGTCTTCTAATTACCAGTCGCGAACAACTCCCCAGATTTGATGCGATCGCGGCTAACTCGAAAGGGGTTCGCTGTTTAACCTTGCAAGGCTTAGAACAGGCTGATGCAATGGCATTACTGCAAACTGGCGGATTCACGGGTCAAGAACAGGGATTATCGGCTCTGTGCCAACTGTACCGGGGTAATCCATTGGCATTGAAAACCATAATACCGTTGATTCAGTCGATTTTTGCCGGGAATGTTACCGCGTTTCGCCTCCAGAATACTATCGTTATCGGCGATCGCCTGCAAGCGTTACTCACCCAGCAATTCGATAGATTGTCTGAATCTGAACGATCCATTGCCTACTGGTTAGCCATTTGGCAGGAACCGATCACATTATGCCGATTACAAAGCCATTTGCTCTATGCTTCTGATCCGAGTGCCGTTTTAACTGGGATTGCGGCGTTAGAGACGCGATCGCTCCTAGAAAAACGATTCAGCGCTGATACACCCTCCTTTACCTGACTACATCTGACTATATTCTTATTGAAACTTTACAATACTAAATTCAGAACAGACCACGTCACCGCCCCCACAATCCCATCTGCAGTCATCCCCT
>NZ_JBKHHI010000281.1:0-8875 GCF_046539235.1 Coleofasciculus sp. | reverse complement strand
ATCAATGGCGAAACTAAAGTCCCTAAACCCGCCCCTACAAATTAGGGCGGGTTTTCCGAAGTGAAGGGTCACAATTTTTTCACAGATACATTTTCCGAAATCCACTGTAAATAAGCATCAGATCCAGCAATAATCGGCAGGGCAATAATTTCGGGAACGTCGTAACTATGCAACTCCTGAATTTTGGCAGCTAACTGGTCAAATTGAGATAAATCTGTTTTAATCACTAATTGCCACTCTTGGTCATGATTCACCTTTCCATCCCAGGTATAAATCGATCGCACGGGCGTAATACTGACACAAGCTGCCATTTGCGCTTCCACTAAGGATGAAGCGATCGCGTCTGCTTCTTCTTTTGACGTTGCCGTTACCAAGACTACACCATAGCTAGAGGTTGATGTCTTTTCCATAGAACTATTTCTCTGTTCCTACGCCTGGTTCATTGTATCAACTCACCCGAAAAAAACATATAGTTACACGACACTCTCGTGCGATCGCGGAGTATCTATATCAGAGGTAGGAATAGTACCTCGTGGATAACTCATCCTTTAGCAGGTGGCATTAATTCCACGTTTTCTGCTAAAGAAACAGGCATTCCTCATTTCCTATTCTCTCTCACTAAGGGAATTCTCAACAGCATTATGCTGTTGGCAAAAACCTGTAACCTCAGAAAACGCCCAACCTGTTACCGCTACGGTTTAAGCGGCGCGAGAATGGATTCAATTGCTACAGAAGAGTTAAAAGGTAGACAATTTTCGCTAATTGTAGTATTGTATAATACAAGCTCACGTAGTCCTCACCCTGAGTGTGACCCCATTGATCCGACTCAGACTGAAGACAACGTTAGCCAACCATTGTTTAGGGTTAGCGAAACCATTATTAAAAGCGATTGATTCAATCAACCATGAACTCTACCCGGCTGGTTAAAATTAGCAAATATCTCAGCAAACATCTGCGGCATCAACCCGAACGGATTGGGTTAACCTTAGAACCAGGGGGTTGGGTCAACGTTGATCAACTGCTATCTGCTTGTAAACAATATTCCTTTCCCCTTACTCTCAATGAACTTAAAGAAGTCGTCGCCAAAAATGATAAACAACGCTTTTCCTTTGATGCAACAGAAACACGGATTCGCGCCAATCAAGGGCATAGTATCGCAGTTGATTTACAGTTAGAACCAACCCTTCCACCAGAGGTACTCTACCACGGTACAGGTCACAAAACTGTTGAAGCGATTCGGCGTCAAGGCTTATGCAAAATGTCACGGCATCACGTCCACTTATCCCCTGATATCGCAACTGCAAAAAAAGTAGGACAGCGTCATGGTCATCCCGTTGTTTTGGCTATCGATGCTAAAGCCATGTCCGAGAAGGGTTATACATTCTACTGTTCCGAAAATGGGGTGTGGTTAGTGGATTTTGTTCCCCCGGAATATATACAGCAAGTCTAATCCGCCAGGAGTCTCAAACTCAGCAGGAAAAAATAGTGATGAATTCAGAACAGGTTTGGTCTCAACAAAATTCTCATCAGAACAATCGGCAAGCAAAAGGGTTGTTGGGCTTAGGCTGGCGTCCTTTTTCGCGGCAGTTTGATTGGGAATTTGTTTTACATTTGCTGCAAAATGATACATCAGAGTTATTGCAAAAGACTTTAGACTTTACCAGTGATGTGGCTGATGCATTAGGACGAAATCACTATAATATTTTCGCCAATTTTTTGAGCTTATTTTCCGAAAATATGCGTTACGAGTGGGATGAGTTATGGGAGTACATTACCCCTGACCCGCCAACGCCCAATCATTGTCAGCGGGAGACGCTATTTGTTAATACGCCCGTTACTCAAACCGTTACCCGTGAGAGTATTCCAATTGAGTATGTCCTGAATCGACTGCAAGAAGTCACTTTATTTAAAGTCTTGGATATTCTAGGCAGTCCGGATTTAATTACTCAAGATTACATGGATCGTCGCTTTTATTATCCCATAGAAAAGTTTGTCAACTGGGAACGCTTAGACGTTTTTGGCACAGTCTATGCCTACTGGTCTCATCCAGAAATTTGGTTACAAATTAATAACCAGGGTCAAGGACGGCGCTGCTACAGTTTAATGGCTGATGAGATTCGACCTTTAGTGAATAAAGCCACGTATAATATAGCTGTGATGCTGAGTGGTTATCAAAGTCGAGTAGGACAGGTTCATAGTCAGTTTCAGATTAGAGAATTTCCCAGCGATATTCAACGGTTTACGGATACCGTTCAGCAGGCAATTCTGGATCAAAATCAATTAGCGATTGTGGTGCATGGTGAACCGGGAACCGGGAAAACGGTATGGACACAAGCAGTGGCAAAAGAAATTCTGGTACCGTTGGGGTATACGATTTTTATTCTGGATCATGATGCCGTGGAAAATTTTGTACCGCCGAGTTATTTGGAACGAGTTGCCCTAATTATTAACGAAGCGGATAACTTAGCCAAAAATCGAGCCAGTGAAGTGGCGCAATGGAATAATAAAACGGAGCATATTCTCAGTTTGTTAGATGGAACGTTGTATCAGAGTGTGATTGATGACACCGGGATTAAAGCGCAGCAAAAGTTAGTGGTATTAATGACTTGTAATACCACAGAACGCTTCGATCCGGCGATGTTACGTAAAGGGCGAGTGGATTTGACTTATGAATTTATGCATCGATTTGTATAAGGCTGAGTAGTGGATTGACACAGCTAAAATGGTGGCATAGATTAGGTTCGTAGTCAGGGCTTTAGCCCCAATACAAGTTTTCCTTTCATAAGGCTAATCCACCCAATTAGGTGTACCACGGCACTATTGGACTGACACAGCTAAAATTGTGGGATAGATTTGACGATTAAATCGGGCGCACGTCGGTGCAGTAAAAGGGCGCACGTCGGTGCGCCCCTACGATTCTAATTCACCCAAGTCGGTGTGCCACGCCAGTAGGGGCAATTCATGAATCGCCCACATCCTGTATTTTAGGGAACCAAAATTTTCACCAATCCCGCGATCGCACCAATCAATACGGCGATTGCCAGAATAATCTCGGCGGGGCTGTCTCCGTCTCGCATCCAGTTAGAAGGGTTTTCAATTGGAGTCTGAGAGGGAGTGATAAGCTCAACGGGTTGAATAGTTTGTTCAGATTGTACGAGGGGTGTTTGTCGGTTATCCATCATTTTATCCTGATTAATTTGATGATGAAACCAGACTAATGGTCTTGCCAGGTTAACTTCCAGACTAATTCAGGACAGATAATAAGTTCCCTTTTCTGTCCTCCCCGATTAGGGGTAAGACGAGTTAAACTATGGCTATGAATCCCGTAAGGGTACGGCATTGCCGTACCCTTATCCCTAGACGAAACCGTTATGGCTAAAACGCGCAAATCTCCTGGTGTTCGGGCAACTAGAGAAGGATTACAAACACTCAACGACTACCCAACGATCATCCGACTACTCTGAGAATCCGTGAAAACCTGGAAGATTGCCGTAGTCAAATGGAGAAGTAATCCGTTAAACAGGCAAAAATATTTATTATGGAAGAATTACTAGAACTCAAAAGCCTACTCTTAAAAGGTGATACTAAAGGAGCATTAGCAATCGTTGAAGAACTTGAAGAAATGAGCCGAGATGACAAAATTAATAATATTAGTAGCTATGGTGTCATTCTACTCCTGCATTTAATCAAACAGCAAGCCGAAAACCGCACCACTCGTTCCTGGGATGTCTCTATTCGCAATTCAGTGCGACAAATTCAGACAAAAAATAAGCGACGTAAAGCGGGGGGTTATTACCTAACGCCTGAAGAATTACGCCTCGCCCTCGAAGAAGCTTACCCAACGGCGATTGATCAGGCGTCTCTTGAAGTAGAAGAAGGACGCTATGAACCCGAAGAATTAGCGCAAAAGGTTAACCAAGAAAGTATTATTAATCAAGCGCTAGCATTAATAGTCCTACCCAAACAATAGTTTAAGCTGCTGAACATTAAGGAAGAACTCTTTGAACTCAAAAGATTACTTATTAACTGGGATACGCAAAACGCGATCGCGATTGTTGAATAACTCGAATAGATGGGCAAGAAAGGTGTTATTAAGATAATCCGTAGCTATGCGATAATTCTCTTAATTCATCTAATCAAACAGCAGGTTGAGAATCGAACCACTCATTCCTGGGATGTTTCTATTCGCAATTCATGCTGCTAGAATAGCGGACTAAGCCTTTGGGCGCAAATCGGGCATTGGTTGGGTGCAAACCTGGCGTTGGGCGCAAGACTTGCGCCCCTACGAGGCTGATGTAACAAGTTATATGTACTAAGCTACTCCAAATAATTTCATCCTAAAGATATACGCTTAACTTGACTATATTGCATATAGTTGAGGCATCTCGGTTCTAAGAGTTATTACATCATGTAAATACCCTAGTAACGAGATAATGCATTCTATAAAAAAGTTATGTCTTTTCTAAAACGACCCCTTCTATTACTTCCTCTGGCTTTACTGCTTGTTGTTTCAACAGGTTGCCGCGTTGAAAAAGAGCAAGCCGGGGAAGAACCGGATGTAGATGTTAACGTAGAGCCGGGAAAGATGCCAGAATACGAAGTTGAGGGACCAGACGTTGAGGTAGGAACTGAGGAAAAAGAGATTACCGTTCCTGAGGTGGAAGTAACCCAAGAAGAAAAGACGATTACCGCACCTGATGTTGATGTTCAACCTCCTACTGACAATAATTCTCCAGAGAATTAATGGAAGTAAAAGCTTGAGGAGCTTCTTTTGACAACTGAGAAGCTCCCCTGGTAATTTAGGTTACTTCCAGGTATCCCTAAGCTTGGCAGTAGTCTACAGTGTTCTTGACGGATTCAATCGTAACATTTGCCCCTTTTCTGACGATAAATTCACTCGCACCAATTTCACCATCCAGACTTCCCCAATCATAGCTATAGCCTAATCTTGTCCACGGATAACCATTAGTACCATAAGAGGTTAACTGTAAAGTATTGATCCAATCCTGATGTTGCAGATCAACAGTCTCCGGGAATTTCACATCACAGCGAGTATCGTTGATTTCTGCATCGGGACAAGGACGAAATAGATCAGACGCATTCACCCACATTTCCACAAACTTGGTTTTGCCATTGTGAGGTGGTAAACCGAGGTATTGTTCTAGGCGTAAGGCGAGGCTTTCTGAGTCAAGGTTTAAGGTTCGGGCAAAGGTTTGTAGTTCGGGAACCGCCGTGACCCAAATTTCTCGGCTTAATTCCATCGGTAAGCCAATTTGAGTATCATAGCCATTCCAGGATGTCCAGGTAACCATTAATACTTGTTTTTGTCCCTGGTAATCTCTCCATTTCAAATTGGGATTATTGGCGGAAATAGCTTGGAGAGTTGTGTAGATTTCTGACTCATCGGCGACTTCCGCATCTTCAATGGCTCTCACATAAGAGCGTTTGAGTAATGTTTCAAACAGGGATGAATCGACTGATGCTAGGCTTACTTGAGTAGTGGTAAGGAATTGGGGTAGGGGCGCAGCCGTAGCTAAGCTGGAAGGGTTGGGAAGGTTAATACACCAAAATCCGATGATTAAGGCGAAAAGAGAAACAAGAAATCGACTGTATTTGTTCATAAATCGTATCGGGGAAAACGCTAAGGATTTTTGCCAAAAAAGAAGTGGCTAAGTAAAAATACCCGTTGGTGTCATCTAGGTTCAATGGCACGCTCGCCTTTTGCCTTTTTGGATCACCGAAACCATTGATATACCGTAGGGTGGGCATTGCCCACCAGCCTTAATTCGATACCATTCCATCTAGGTTGTACACCTAGATAAGCTAGTTGAGCATGGTGTAGGATCTGAATCCTCCCATAACAACTTGAAAAACTCGTATGTAATAGTATGCCAGTTTTTTAACTGTCTATGCTACTGTTGTGACTGGAACCGTTGGGAATCCAAGCTGTTATGAGTTTTGTAACTGAAGCAACGGCGCAGAGATGGTGACAAAGGAAAAACTGGGCTATTGCATGTCCTATCGAGGGAAGACGTTATCAAAGATAAATGATGAAGTCTCTCCCGGCTACCTCGGTTTACCCGGTTTCCCTAATTGCGTATGAGTTCCTCCGTAGAGAATCAGCCAACTCAACAAACCCAACCGCCACCCCTGACACCGACAATGATTCAACGGGTGAAGGAAGGATTGAGTGCAGCCCGCGATCGCAGAGTGCGTGATGCTGTCGAAAATGCTAGGAATAATCTGGATGCGATCGCGAATGGGGAGTCAGATCAGCGAGTCAGTGGAAGGGTAAGGCGTTTCATTCTGCGATCGTTCATTCATCTGATGTTCTCCGTGCGAATAGAAAACCCGGAACATATCCCTACTCAACCCGCATTACTCACCGCCAACCATCTCAATCACATTGATCCATTACTGATTCTCGCCGAAGTCCCCGGACATCCCTACTACTATACTCCGGCTGATGCCCGTACTCTCTATAACCATTGGTGGAAACGCTGGATCTTGGGTTGGGCGGGGGGTGTCATTCCCCTAGAACGGCGCTGGAAAGAAGAAAAAGCGGTTATTGAAGCCGCCCAAGCAGGGCGCGAGGATTTAGCCGACTTAGCCGCCGCCATTGAAGAGGATGTACCCAGCAACGCCGGATTGGGTAACATGCGACAGATGGAACGGGTGATTCAGGCAATTTTTGCCCGTGGGGATGGCGTTTTAATCTTTCCAGAGGGGAGACTGGGTGAGGTTGAAGGAGAATTACAATTACCCTTAGCGCGAGGTGGGATTATGTATGCGTTGCGGGCTGGCGTACCCATTGTACCCGTAGCCTTGATTGGCACTCATGACCTTTATTTTCGCAAGCTATTAACCCTGCGATTTGGCGAACCCTTGCACTTTCCCCAATCCCAACGCCCCAAACCGAAGGAAGTCCAAAAGGCGATGGAGACGTTAGAAGAGGCGCTGATTAAACTATTACCGAATAACTATCAAGAACCTAACGAACCCAAACCCCTGCGTCATTGGCTCAATTGCCTATTATTGTAGTTTTGAATATTGTGTAGGGGCGGGTTTCATTATTATCGTTTGAAATGGTGCGTTACGCTTTGCTAACGCACCCTACACCCGCTAAACCTACCTCGACAGACAGCAAGCAGTCTTCAACAAAGGACAAATAACAAATGACTAAGGACAAATGACAAATGACTAACACTGATTTAGCCTTCACACCCGCTTTAGAACAAGCGCAATTAATTCGCCAAGGTCAATTATCTCCCTTAGAATTAGTCGAACTGTATTTAGCCCGCATTCAACAGTTTAATCCTCAATTGGGCAGTTATTTTAGTGTCGCCACTGATATGGCATTAGCGGATGCCAAAGCCAAGACTGAACAGTTGACGCAGATAAAAGATAGTGCTGAACTGCCCCCTTTTTTTGGCGTACCCATTGCCATCAAAGATCTCACTGCTGTCCAGGGATTGCCCTGTAGCTACGGCACACCGATTCTCAAAGATAAAATAGCGCCCTACGATGATGGTGTTGTTGCCCGGATTAAACAAGCCGGATTCATTATTTTAGGCAAAACGGCCACCTCAGAAGTCGGTTCTCTTCCCTACACAGAACCCCCAGGATTTCCCCCAGCCCGTAATCCCTGGAATTTAGAGTACACCCCAGGCGGATCAAGTGGGGGTTCAGCCGCTGCTGTTGCTGCTGGATTATGCCCCATCGCCCAGGGGTCTGATGGGGGCGGTTCGGTTCGCGGACCTGCCTCCTGCTGCGGCGTGGTGGGGATTAAGCCCGCACGGGGTCGAGTCTCCTTTGCCCCGGTAGGCGATCGCCAAAATGGAATTGCCGCTAATGGTTCTATAGCCCGCACGGTTGCGGATGCGGCGGCGTTGCTGGATGTGATGTCTGGTTATATTACTGGTGATCCCTATTGGTTACCTGATCCGGAGGTATCATTTCTGGAAGCCACTCGTCAACCCCTAGGTCAATTGCGAATTGCTTTTTCTACAGCGATACCCCCTCTAGGAGATGCCGCAGAGGGTTGTCAGCAGGCGGTGCATGAAACGGCGCGACGCTTGGAAGAGATGGGACATCAGGTGGAACCGGGTTGTCCCGATTTTAGTGCTTTAATTGAACCCTTTCAAAAGGTGTGGCAAGCTGGGGTAACGGCGACAGGGATTCCTGTAGCGGCGTTAAGTCCGATGAATCAATGGATTGCTGCCCAATCGGGTTCGGCTGGCGAGTATTTGCAAGCTGTTGCCCAAATGCAGATTATGTCGCGACAGATTGTCGGCTTTTTTGAGAATTTTCAGGTGCTGGTGCTTCCGGTGTATATGCACCAAACGATTCGGGTGGGGGAATGGGCGGATTTGAGTCCAGAGGAAACGTTGCAAAATATTATTCGTTGGATTGCCCCCTGTCCTCCATTTAATGCCAGTGGACTGCCCGCGATCGCAATTCCGACGGGATTTGATTCAAAGGGTTTACCTGTGGGGGTTCAGCTTGTGGGACGCCCTGCGGCTGAAGCGACGCTGATTTCGTTGGCTAGCCGGTTAGAAGCAACAAATCCGGGGATTCACCAGCGTCCAGCGTTAGTGGTGTAAAGAATTATAAACCTTGCAATCCCCATACTATCGTTTTTCCAATGTAGGGGCGGGTTTAGGGACAAAATTAATGAGGCTACCAATCACCTTTCTACAAAACCCGCCCTGCCCCACCCTTTCACCCCGACATTTTTAATATGCGATCGCGGTTGGGAATTCAGGGGGTTTTGTTGTTCCGTTATCGGTGAGATAGGGCGGGTTTTGTTGTTCCGTTATTGGTGAGATAGGGCGGGTTTTGTTGTTCCGTTATTGGTGAGATAGGGCGGGTTTTG
>NZ_JBKHHI010000280.1:0-8890 GCF_046539235.1 Coleofasciculus sp. | reverse complement strand
GGGGAACCGGGTTTTTTGGCACGGGGGAAAACAAAGGATGCTTCGCTTTTTTTGCACCGGAGTTGGGGAACCGGATTTTTTGGTACGGGGGAAAACAAAGGATACTTCGTTTTTGTTGCACCGGAGTTGGGGAACCGGATTCTCTTGCTCCCCTCTCCCCGGCGTGGGAGAGGGGCTGGGGGAGAGGGGTTGTGTAACGTAACAATTAAAATGGTGTAACGTAACAATTAAATGGTGCGTTACGCTTCGCTAACGCACCCTACAAAGTCTACTAAGTAGATCAAAGTCCCCCTTTTTAAGGGGGATTTAGGGGGATCGACAATGTACCGCATAGCAGAGCAAACTGCTATATGTCTTAACCGCTATGGCTATAATTGGTGCGTTACGCTGCGCTAACACACCCTACTGGCGTGGCACACCTGTATTAATTTATGGCTACCCTGGAGTACCCATACATTTAAATTATTGCAAAAATAGTAATAACTGATGAAAGAGTGGCTAAATCTCCTTCATAATAGTAATATAAACAAATCCTTTTAGCTGCCACCACAAGACCGAAAATTGTTGGTTAAGACTGGAGGGAGAAGGATAACAGGTAAAGACACAATCAGTTGTGCTTACAGGGAAAAAGTTGGTTTAGCCAAGACAACAGCACAGCTAGGAGCGTGTCGGCGTCGATCAGGATTGCACTCAATCTCTAAGTTAACCCGATCCGTGGAGTTACTCTCCCCTGCGGGAACACCAAAGGGAAACGAGAAGGCTCTGCCGATATTTCTTAATTCAACCGACAACATTAGCATTTTTTATCAGCCATATCTTGCTAGTGCAAGAAGGCAAGAATCAGAAAGGAAGAATGCTTATACAGTAAGCTATTGCACCTTTTTTAACTGGATAGTTATTTCCGCCGAGCTGCACTAGGAAAAAGATTCGCTCTAGTTCAATACAACTTGATCATGATCAAGTGTTTGTGCTAAAAAAGAAGTTTTTTTAGAGAAATTCTCGATCCTGTCCACCTAGCTCATTACTCTTGTTGAGTTGAATTATATCCTCAAGTCTAGCAACAACCATGGTAGAACGACCAACCTTTCTCGATTTAACCGAACTCGATCACCCTAACCTCCAGGGATCAGAGCAAAATGCAGCAGGTTTAAGTGATCTGGTAGCAAATATTCCTGGGGCGATTTATCGCCGCGCCGGGGATTCTCAGTGGACGACCCGATTTATTACTCCCGCCATCGAGGATATTTGCGGTTATCCCGCTAGTGATTTTATTAAGAATCGAGAACGATCTTTAATTAGTATTATTCATCCTGATGATAAACCAATTATTGAACAAGCTCTCGAAAAACAGCTAACTACTCAACAGCCTTATTGGTTGGAGTATCGGATTGTGCGATCAGATGGATCTGTTGTTTGGATTTGTGACAAAGGACAGGGAATTTTTGACGAAACTGGACAACTTCTCTGGTTAGATGGAATTATCCTTGACATTAGCCAGCGTCAACCCGAATTTCACGTTAACCATACGATGCAACCGTCAGAAACTATTCAGGAATCTGACGCACTCTATCATCTCATGGTGGAAACGGCGTCAGAGGGAGTTTGGATGTTTGATGTGAACAGCCAAACCATTTTTGCCAATTCGCGCATGGCGGAAATGCTAGGTTATCGCGTCGAAGAAATGATCGGGCGATCGCTGTTTGATTTCATGGATGCAGAAAGTCGCCCTCTTTATTCAACCTATATCTTGCGTCGTCGTCACGGTATCCACGAGCGCCACCCGTTTAAGTTTCGCCGTAAAGATGGCTCTGAATTATGGGCAATTGTGTCTGCTACGCCTATTTTAAACGCTCAGGGTGAGTTTGTTGGCGTGTTGAGGATGATTACTGATGTTAGCGATACCCATGAGGAATCCACGCAACGCCAACAGGCGGAAAATGCATTGCGAGAAAGTGAACGGCGATTCCGGGCTATTTTTGATGCAACCTTTCAATTTATTGGTTTGCTTAAACCCGATGGTACCGTTTTAGAAGCCAATCAAACCGTGTTAAATTTTGGCGGATTGCGGCGTGAAGACGTAGCAGGGCGTCCATTTTGGCAAACGAAATGGTGGAGTCATTCGCCGGAAATCCAGAACCAATTAAAAAATGCGATCGCGGCGGCGGCGACAGGTGAATTTGTGCGGTATGAAGTGGAGGTTATTGGCGCTGATGAACGGGTAATCACGATTGATTTTTCCCTCAAACCTGTGACTGATGAAACCGGACAAGTTGTGCTACTGATTCCAGAAGGTCGTGATATTAGTGAGCAGAAGCAAATCCGAGAAGCCTTGCGCCAGTCGGAAAGTCGATTAAAACTCAAAAACAAAAAACTCAAGCAAGTGTTACGCCAACTGAAAAACACTCAAGCTCAACTCATTCAAAATGAAAAAATGATCAGTTTGGGTCAGATGATGGCTGGTATTGCCCATGAAATTAATAATCCGATCAGCTTTATATATGGCAATATTACTTATGCTCGTGACTATGGCTTTGACCTATTCCATTTAATTGAACTCTATGCTAAATACTATCCAGAACCTGCACCCGAAATCCAACATAAGATTGAGGCAATTGACCTCCAATTTTTAAGCGCAGATTTTCCTAAACTTCTCAATTCCATGCAAGATGGAGCAGAACGTATCCGGGAAATTATTCTGTCTTTACGGAACTTCTCGCGTTTAGATGAAGCAGAACAGAAGTTTGTCAATATTCATGAAGGGATTAATAGCACTCTGCTTATTTTACAGCATCGATTAAAACAGAATGTCTTTGCCAAAGAAATACAGATTATCAAAGACTATGGTCAACTTCCTCTAATTCAATGTTATCCCAGTCAGCTCAATCAGGTGTTTATGAATTTACTCAATAATGCCATTGATGCCTTAGAACAGAAGAAAAAACATTATCAACACTTAGATGGAAACCAAACTATCACTATTCGGACTAGCGTTATCACTCCAGATAATCATTGTCTATCTACTCCAGTTGAAGATATACATGGTAGCGGAAACAAGGCAGAGATCAGAGGAAATACAGCAGACGAAAATAATAGAAATTCTGCTTATGTAATCATTCGTATTGCTGACAATGGCATTGGTATCCCCCAAACCTTGCAAAAGCACATATTAGACCCTTTCTTTACCACTAAGCCTGTGGGCGTCGGCACAGGTTTAGGGTTATCTATTGCCCATGCGATTATTGTGGAAAAACATGGCGGACAGCTAAGCTATACTTCTGAACCCGGTCAAGGAACAGAATTTATCATTGAGCTACCCATACACCCGCCTCTAAATTAAGATTGTAGAGACGTTGCATGCAACGTCTCTACAATCACGGCGTTTCCCGCAGCGCTTGCAGATAATCCATCGCGGCTTCCAGTTTGGAAGAATAGCTATAAGCAAACTCTTCAAACCAAAGCCCTTCATCAGAATGTGGCTTTAAATTATTTAACCATTCTTGGGCTTGTTGCTTCAGGGCGTCCCGTTTGCGCTGTTCTCGCTGTTTTGCCTTGAGTTGTTCCTCTTGCTGTTGCTGCTGTCGTTTCCGTTGGGCTTCGCGCTCTTGCTCCTCAAACTCAGCCTTCAGTTCTGATAGCATACTATCTTCTACAGGCGATCGCGAGGATGGGGATGAGGAAATGGGTTGATACGTGGACGAATTCCTTGGGGGCGACTTCAAGTCGTCCTCATCCAACAGAGGTTTTTTCTCCGGGGGTTTTCCCTGGTCTTTTTCTTGATATTCGGCTTTAATTTGGTTTAATAAGTCATCAAGGGATTCTGCCATAAGACGAGACTCTCAGTTACGAGAGATTTTGTTATCAACGATTATAGTTAAGGACATATCCTCAACGGTCATGTCCTTTATATCTTCTATTGTAATCAGCTTGACCATACAGACTCTGACACCGAATTCCTTGACGCCTATTATGAGCGATCGCTAAGGATCTGATACTAAACCAAAACAGCATAATACTCACAGATGAGGTAAATGCACCCCCTGTGTTCTCAAACACACGCTCACTTGGTTGTCTAATCGATTACAGCATTGAGCAACACGTCCGTTAAGGTCATGTCTTCCATATCCTCAATCGTGACCGTATCTACAATGTCAAACTTCGCACCCGCACTTTCAAGTTCATCATCCAGAATTTTGAGGAACTTCGTGGCTTGAGGATCACTGCCAATTTGGATAAAAGAAATCGCTAGCTCTTCATCCTTATCAATTCGGCGTGACGCTTCGATAATCACCTTCATCACGGCTTTGCGGTCATCGGGTTCCCCATCCGTAACCACCAGTAGGGTTTCACCATTCAACTTCGTCTGACCGCTAGTTTTGCGCTGAAAATAGTTATTGAGAGCATCGTCCAATACAGATGCCAAGTCTGTGCGTCCTGATGGCTCATTTTCCTGGAATACCTGCATGACTTTGTTAGCCGTCACGCCATCATAACGTCTGAAGCGACCTGAAAATAGGTAAATGGTAATGCCATCAGGATCAAATTCTGCGCATTTATTCGCTAAAGCCAGAGTAGACTCTTGCATAACATCCCAGCGGCTTTTCCCAGAATACTGGTCTCGGATGGACATACTGCCGCTTTTATCAATGATTAAGGTATAGTCTCGTTTCTCCAGCATAAAAAAGTCCCCAAATCTACTACAGTCCTTCTCAAGGGTATCAAACCCACCAATAGGCGATCACCAAGCGACAGATGTAGAGACGTTGCATGCAACGTCTCTACAGGGTTAGGATACCAACTCAGATAAGGTTTCCTGAAGCGGCTGCCAACGGAAATAGCGCTCGCCTCCCATTTCAATCGCCACTTTCACCCGCTTCTCCTGCTTAGGCAACGCGATGAAATATTCAAGTTCTTGGCGCGACAGACTACTGCCCTCAATCAGCCACAGTACCATCCCTTTCGACTTAGCCGATAGGGTTTCCAATTGATACGTCAGGATAGGCGGGACAAAGTAAACCTCACCCACAGCAGCACTTTGACCGATGGTTTTCTTCCCCAAATGCGGCGGACGAACACCATGAACACCTGTCAGATAAGCGGCTGGATCGCCCAATCCTTTCGCTGAGAGGGAAATCGTCGTATAACCCGCCGCCCGCAGTCGTCGCCGATAACGTCCTTCAAATCCTCCCTCTAAGGGAGCGTACAATGCCAATGTGCCGGACTGTTCTAAATCCCGAATGAACGTCTTTCCGGTGGTGATCAGTGCCATCTATTTCTCCGATTCCGCCTTAAGTTTTGTTAATTCTTATGAGCCAATTATATAGGGATAGAGGGTTCATGGCACATCTAGCAAGAGGAGGCGATTGAAATCGCTGCTACACAAATGTATGCGAAGCCTTCCCGAAGGGTAGGCCGCCTGCGCGGACGGGGTTATAACGGGGGTAGCGTTCCCCGGATTTGGTATCAGTTGGTGTATTGAATAGCGATCGCAAGAAGTAAAAACCATGCCCTAAGCGTAGTTGAAGGGTCAATTGGCGGGACAAACGCCAGCCACTGTAGGGGCGGGTTTAGGAACTAGCGCTAGCTTGTTACCAATAACTCAACAACAAAACCCGCCCTTATGCATAAGTAGGGATTGTTAAGATAGAGCCAGTTTTCCTAACAATTTCCGTCCATGGTTTCGTTCAACTATCCTGTTCCTCAAACTGATCCACCTTGTTCACCGAGGGAAACGCTACCGACGATGTATGATCTTCCGAGTGAAGATCCAGAGGAACCGGGTTTGCCTGACGAATTCCATGATTGGCAAGCACAATTATTGAGCTTGACATTTTGCCCTCCCCACTATCCCCTTGCACAGATCTTTTATGCCAGCGACTTAAACCTTTACTATGATGTGCGTCATCCTCTGTGGTACAAGCGCCCAGATTGGTTTGGGGTTGTCGGTGTGCCGCGACTGTATGATGATGTGGATATGCGCCTATCTTATGTGGTTTGGCAGGAGGGCGTCAATCCGTTTGTGGTTGTGGAATTGCTCTCACCTGGAACCGAGAAGGAAGACTTAGGAGAACAGGTAATCCCAGCGTCAGACTCGGAACCTGAACAAGTTGGCGGAAATGGGCAAGACATTCAACTTACCACTGAAGATAAACCACCGCGAAAATGGCAGGTTTACGAGCAGATTTTACATATTCCTTACTATGTCGTATTTAGTCGTTACACCAATCAACTACGGGCGTTTAAACTGAATGGAGCGCATTATCAAGAGTTAGAGGTACAAGATGGGCGAGTATGGATGAGTGAGTTAGGCTTAGGTTTAGGATTATGGCAGGGAGAGTTTCAAGGGATTAATCGCCTCTGGTTGCGTTGGTATGATGCTCAAGGAAACTGGATTCTCACAGAAGCTGAACGGGAAAGACAGCGAGCCGAACAAGAAAGACAGCGAGCCGAAGCTGCACAAGCTCGATTAGATGCTTTGATTGAGCGACTGCGAGAATCAGGTATTGACCCCGATACCTTTTTCCAGGATCAGGGCTAAAAGATAATGTCCGCAGCGATTACGGTACGGAAGAGCCAAAGTTTTTTACTCCTTTGAATCAGACAAGCTAAGAACCAATCTCCCCCGCCTGAAAAATCTGTTCGGCTGTCAGCGTCAACTCTGGAAATGTACCGGAAACAATCGGCTCAGTACCCGCAAACTCGGCTCCTTCGTACAGTTCCTCAATCAGGGTAAAAATTGTTACTTTTGATTCCAGTGGGTCAATCACCCAATATTCGGGAATGTTTAAAACATTGTATTCAACCCGCTTGGCACGATAATCGGTAATCTTGGTCGATTCGCTAACCACTTCTACCACTAAAATCGGAGGGGGTTCGTGAAGTTCAATCACCGCCTCACGGTTTCTTAACTCACGCCACTGCTGGGTAGGAATAATGGTCAAATCGGGAATGCGAGACGTATCCCACTTGCCAGCACGAGGCGATCGCACACCAATTGCTACAGGTCTAACAATCCAGTCGTGTCCGGTACGCCTAATCGCGGCGTCGATTTGCCGATAGAGAAAGTCAATGATTTCTCCATGTTGCCCAGTACCAATGCTCATTGCTACTAATTCCCCGTTCACCAACTCATAACGGGTATTCGTCCCATCTGAATAGGTCAGGTATTCTGCAAAGGTTAGTCGCTTGGTTGCTAATGTCATCGCGATCGCCTGCTCGAAATCATGATCATACACTTAAGCCCTGCATGAGTACCAATCCACGATACTCCTGCACTTGGATAATAGTGACAGTTTAGTAGATTGTCCATACTCTGGAGCGAGTAATCCTCAAAAATTTGGCATCTCCAACCCAAGCCTAACAGTCACTTTTAATAGCTGCATCTGATACTTCTTCAAGAAAGGGCAAGGTTTTTACCATAAAACAATCAACCATTTATGCTAATGGGGCTAGTTATCGAGTGCCAGAACTAGCAGGGCTGCCTTATATCGATCAAAAAAATGCTCAAGAAGCTCTGGCTTTTCACCGAGAGATTGAAGCGGCTGTTGAGCAACACGAGACAGATGCCGATTATTTAAAGAACAGATACGAGATTATTCCTGTTGTTGGGATAGGACAACCCACTCTACAATCCGCTACCTGGTGTCAGGAAAAACTTCTGTGTGATGAAAGTCCTGCTCCTGATATGGGTTTACCTCTGAACACTGGAGATGGAACAGTTCCCAGTGTGTCTAGTGTTCCCATTGAACTAACAAATAAAGTTCGGGAAATAGTAATTGGAGAGAGGCACTCCTGCTTACAAGAAAACAAAATTTTGTTATCACACATATATCAGCTATTGAGTCGCCAACAAGCTCAGCATAAGATAATTCGAGGACCAGAGGATTTGTTAATTGCTCGACATCGCCCAATCTTGAGTGTTTCTCTGGAAGATTATTATTTGACACTCCCCCGGCTAGAAGCGCGGGGGATTCTTCGCTCATCCAACCACCTTAGAGTATTGATTCTCATCAATACAAAAGAGGGCGAGTTGTCCCGAAGCGTTTATCCAGTATTCGGAGGAACGTTCCTGTATGCCCTACAGTACGAAGTGCTTCCTTGAGTATATTTATTGCGGCATTCCAATCGCGGTCTAACACGAACCCGCACTTACATTTGTGTGTTCGCGTTGAAAGCGATTTGTTTACGAAACAACCGCAATCAGAACAACATTGTGTAGTGTAGTGAGGTTTAACAGCAACCGTTGCTACACCAAATACTTTGCCAAAATACTCAAGCCAACGTCTAAACTCAGACCAAGCTGCATCACTAATTGATTTAGCCAGGTGATGATTTTTGACCATATTCCGCACTTGCAAGTCTTCATAGGCTACCAAGTCGTTAGACCGGACTACGCACAATGCAGTCTTTACCGCAAAGTCTTTACGCTGCCTACTGACTTTCAAATGTTTCTTGGCTAACTTCTGTTTAGCCTTTTTGTAGTTATTAGATTGTGGTTGACCTTTCTTGAACTTCTTGGATACTCGCTTTTGGAGGCACTTCAGTTGTTTCTCCGATTTCCTTAGAAATCTAGGATTATCAACTGTTTGACCATCCGAGTCAGTATAGAAATAGTTTAAGCCAACATCTAGTCCTACGTTGTGACCTGTTGGAGTCCTATCTTCAGTCCTGTCATGGTCAATGCAGAACTGAGCGTAGTATCCATCGGCACGACGTACTACTCTAACTCGCTTTATCTGAGTTAGTTGATAGTCGTTTAAATCACGAGTTCCATAAAGCTTGAACGTCCCAGCTTTAAACCCATCAGTAAACGTGATTGAATCACGATTCTCTGATAGATTGGTGGAGTCGAGTGGGAAGTCGCCTTCCCACCCTCTCCTACAAAACCGTGCTT
>NZ_JBKHHI010000279.1:0-8897 GCF_046539235.1 Coleofasciculus sp. | reverse complement strand
GTCATTTGTCATTAGTCATTAGTCATTAGTCATTTGTCATTAGTCATTTGTCATTTGTCATTTGTCATTGGTTATAACTCGGTTATTACGAAAACTATTTTTTTATTACGGGTCAATTACTTGTAATTGACATTGCTCAAAAATGTAATCAACTGCTTTGAATAATTGCTCTAACTCGTAAATTGTGTAAGATTTTATATTTTTTATAAATAAGCGATCGCGCAATTTGCCAAACTCCCATAGTTTGCCGTTGGAGACTATGCCAAAAATCGTCTGCCCTTCAATTCCATTAATTTTTTGGCAAGCCACCATTTCTGCACCGCATTGTCCCCAACCTGCTGTAAAATCATCTTCCTTTGCCTCGATAGCGACAAAAAAAGGCTGTTCAAACACTATCTTGCCCAGCGGAGATTTATGAGCTAAAAGATAATCGGGTATTCCCGATAAATCTTCATTGTAAGTCAAAGTGTGATGGCTCCAAAGTAACCAATTTTCCTTATATTCTAACCAAACTTCGGTTAATATTGGGGCGATTAAGTTTTCACAAATCGCTGCTTCTGAATTATCAACCACTCCTTCGGTTAAAAGAATTTCAAACCTTTGCTTAAAGTAATCGTTTAATCTGAATTCAGATTGGATAATAAAATTATTTTCTTGGTAAGTTAACTCAAAAGCCTTGATAACCATTGCCAGGTTTTGATAACCAGTGAAAGGCATTTATCATCTCCATTGTTAACTTTATGTTTCTGAAAACATTATTTATGTAGAGACGCGCCATGGCGCGTCTCTACATAGGTGCCGAAAGTCCTAAGTAGTCGGACAACAGAAAACAACACGCCTACGCCTGTGTAAGTTAACAAGCCTCAAACCCTTACAAAGGACAAATGACAAAGGACAAATGACTATAACCAATTAGCGGTCTACTGAACCCATGATTACGTCAACACTACCAAGAATCGCCATAATATCTGCTACCTTGACTCCCCGCAAAATATGGGGTATAATTTGCAAATTGTTGAAATCCGGTGGACGAATCTTCCAACGCCAAGGAAAGATATTATCATCCCCGATAATGAAAATTCCCAATTCTCCCTTTCCACTTTCCAAGCGAACATAATGTTCACCTTTGGGAATCTTAAAGGTTGGCGGAATTTTCTTGCCACTATACTGATAATCAAAATCATTCCATTGGGATTTCTTTCCTTCAGCCATACGTTTGGCTTCCAGATTTTCGTAGGGACCACCCGGTAATCCTGTTAATGCCTGACGAATAATTTTCAGGGATTCCCGCATTTCCCGAATCCGAATTAAATATCGGGCGAGACAATCCCCAGCGGTTTCCCAGTGGATGTCCCAATCAAAGTCGTCGTAACATTCGTAGTGGTCAACTTTCCGCAAGTCCCACTTCACGCCAGATCCCCGCAACATTGGACCCGACAGTCCCCAGTTAATTGCTTCGTCACGGGTAATCGTACCCACCCCTTCAACGCGACGGCGGAAAATGGGGTTGTTGGTAATTAAGCGTTCATACTCATCGACTTTCGGGGCGAAATAGTCACAAAAGTCTTCACATTTGTCAACCCACCCATAAGGAAGATCAACCGCTACTCCACCAATGCGGAAGTAATTATTATTAATCAGCCGTTGTCCGCTGGCGGCTTCCCACAAGTCGTAAATTAATTCCCGTTCCCGGAAGATGTAGAAGAAAGGCGTTTGCGCCCCCACATCAGCCAGAAAGGGTCCTAACCACAGCAGGTGATTGGCGATGCGATTCAACTCCAGCATAATCACGCGGATATAGCTGGCGCGTTTGGGTACTTCAATATCCGCTAACTTTTCTGGGGCGTTAACGGTGATCGCTTCGTTAAACATGCCCGCGGCATAGTCCCACCGACTCACGTAGGGGACATACATAATATTGGTGCGGTTCTCGGCTATTTTCTCCATACCGCGATGTAGGTAGCCGATAACCGGTTCGCAATCGATCACATCCTCCCCGTCTAAAGTGACGATTAAGCGGAGAACGCCGTGCATGGACGGATGGTGAGGACCCAAGTTGAGAACCATTGGGTCGGTTCTAGTTTCGATTTGTGCCATAGTGATATATTTTTTGGTTTGCCCAACTTCTAGCGATGACGTTGTAACATAGACATTCAGGTAATGGTCTAGGATAACGGTACAATAGCATCCTGTCCTAGAGAGCGCGATTAGCACAAGTCTTTTTCTGAATATCCCTATTGTCTATTGATTTGGGTCTCTCTCTGGATTGAATTTACCAACCCTACCGATTGACAACCGTTATTGGTCATCGCTGATCGCTTCGCTTATGTTTACTTTTGTTGCATCCCTTTAATTATATGGACTCTGAGGCGCAAGCGGCACAGTTTTTTCATCGCTCGGTATTAACTCAGGAATTAATCGCTGGATTGGCGATTCGTCCAGGTGGGCATTATTTAGACGCGACGGTGGGTGGCGGTGGACATAGTGAGTTAATTCTATCGGCTAGCCCAGATATCCGTGTTACGGCGATTGACCAAGATGCTCACGCGATCGCAGCAGCAGCAGCCCGGTTAGCACCCGATCGCGATCGCATCCATTTTTGGCGGGGGAATTTTGTGGACTATCAACCCCCCGAATCGTTATTTGACGGGATTATTGCTGATTTAGGCGTTAGTTGGGCCCAACTGGATATTCCCGATCGCGGCTTTAGTTTTCGCCATCAAGCCCCTCTAGATATGCGGATGGATCAACGTCAATCCTTAACCGCCGCCCAGATTATCAATCACTGGGATGAAACTCAACTGGCAAATATTATTTATGAGTATGGTGAGGAACGCTTATCCCGGCGGATTGCCCGGGCAATTGTGGAACGCCGCCCCTTTGAGACAACCACCCAATTAGCCGAGGCGATCGCGCGATCGGTTCCCCAAAAATACCGCTATGGTAGAATTAACCCCGCCACTCGCACCTTTCAAGCTCTTCGCATTGCTGTTAATCAAGAATTATCCTCCCTAGAAAAATTTCTCAATTGTGCGCCAACTTGGTTAAAACCAGGCGGCAGAATTGGTATTATTAGTTTTCACAGTTTGGAAGACCGTCGGGTTAAACACCATTTGCGGGATTCACCAATTTTGCGGGTGCTTACCAAAAAACCCATAACTCCACAACCCACGGAACGAGATGAAAATCCCCGCGCTCGTTCTGCCAAGTTGAGATTGGCTGAACGTCTTTGAAGGGACAAAAGACTACAGGGCTAGAGTCAGTCGATTCATCATGGGTGCTGGTAAGGGATTGGGCAAATCAGACTAGAATATTCGCTTTTTCAATGCATAGTATGACAATTTTGTCAACTATTAAGACGAAGTTAGTGTTCTAAGATACAAACAGATGGCGACGTACTTGCCGTCACCAATCTACTGTTCCTTTTTATCCCCAAGTTGGTGTCAATAAGCAGATGTTGCTGAAAAATTACTGAATATACCACTCTGGCGAAGAAATATCAGGGTAGATGCATCGGACTAAACTTAATCTGACACCAGGGAGTTCTACTCTTAGCCAGCTTAAGCTGGATATTTGGTGTTATTTCGTTTTTAAGAAAACATCTGACAAACGTTTGGATCTTCCCAAATAGACTGTTCCTTTTGTTGATGACTCACGCTTGCCCTAAATAAATTATGAGGGAAATTGTAATCGGGAGCCTCAGGGTGTCCCTAATGATGCCTATTCTTGGTTATTTGTGGTGGATCGGCTCAAAATCACAGATAGAACGACAACCGGGCTGGTTCTATATGCTGGCAGGTTACGGCTTAATTTGTCTAGATGGGTTTATGGATTTAGTTAACCATACTATTGGTTTGACCACCCTAAACCTGAATCCAATCGATACGCTGATGCCAATGACGCTGGTATATCTGGTGGGATTTGGACTGTTGGTTATCGGCTTGTACCAATGGTTACCGTTTATTGCCAAGTTGAAGAAACTGGATATTTTTTCCCATCAATACAATAACTGGGAAGAATATAATACCTGCAAATTGTACGATCAAGGCAGCACGAACGCCCAGTCGGATCAACTGAAGCAAGAGATAGCCGATTGTCTACACAATAAAGCCGAACTGCAACAGCAAGAAGCACAATTTCGGGCAATTACCCAAGCCTTTCCTGTACCTGTCGCGATCGCACAAGCCTCGGATGGCACAATTGTCTACAGTAATTCCCACGCTAACGTAATGTTTGGTGTCGCTACCTCAGAGTTAGTCGGTAACTCAATGCCCGATTTTTATGAAAATCCTGCCGACTGGCAAAGACTGTTAGCCAGATTAGAGCAAAAGGGTGTTGTCCAGAATAATCAAGTTCTTGTCCATACAATTAATGGCACGCCGTTGTGGGTAACGGTATCGATGCAGGTGTTGACCTTAAATCAGGAAAAAACAATTTTGAGTGTATTCCATGATATCAGCGATACCTATCAGCAAATTACCCAATATCAGCAAACAGAAGCCGTTCTCAAAGACAGTGAAGCTTGCTATCGGACGTTGGTCGAACAGTCTCCCGACGCGATCGCTCTCGAAAGTCAGGGTACACTGGTTTATATCAATCCTAAAGGTGTCAAACTACTGGGAGCCATTAGTCAAAACCAACTTATCGGTAAACCTTGGTCAGAGTTTAACTCTAAGGATCAGGGAAATAGGGGAGATCAGCAAGTTATTGGTTCTGAACAGACAGAGAAATTCTCTGATCACAAACGCAGGTTGAATCTACCTCACCCCCTCACATTACCCACAAAATTTATTCCCGAACAACTGGTGCAGTTAGATGGTCAGATCATTGAGGTAGAAATTGCCCGTTTACCTGCTATTTATCAAGGTCAAGGGGTAACCCAACTGGTGATTCGAGAGGTTACCCATCCAGCACAGCCAGACCGAGAACTGAGAGTACGAGCGCGTCAGCAAGCAGCCATCGCTAAATTGAGCCAACGGGCGCTTTCGGGACTGGATTTAAATACCCTGATGAACGAAGCGGTGAGTACGATTGCTCAAACCTTAGAGGTTGAGTATTGCAAAGTGTTAGAACTCCTACCCAATGGTAATGTGTTTTTACTCAAAGCGGGTGTGGGTTGGTTGCCGGGATTGGTTGGGTATGCTTTAGTCGGTGCGAACAGGAATTCCCAAGCGGGTTATACTCTGGTATGCCAAGAACCTGTCGTGGTTGAGGATCTACGGGTAGAAACTCGCTTTAGTGGACCCCCTCTGCTTTTCAATCATCGCGTAGTCAGTGGTATGAGTGTGGTGATTCCCGGTCAAGAGCAACCCTTTGGGATTTTAGGGGCGCATACCACCAGCCTGCGCCGTTTTAGTGAAGATGATATTCACTTTCTCCAGGCGGTTGCCAATGTTTTAGCCTTGGCGATTGGACATAAGCAGTCAGAGGCGAATCTCTATCTGATGCAGCGAGCGATCGCGGCGAGTAATAATGGAGTGATTATTACTGACCCCAATCAGCCGGATAACCCAGTTATTTATGTCAATCCTGCCTTTGAGTCAATGACGGGTTATACCGCACAGGAGGTGATTGGACATAATTGTCGTTTCTGGCAAGAACCTGATTATAATCAAGCCGGGGTGACTAAATTAGCGACAGCGATTCAAGAGCAACGAGAGTGCCATGTTATTTTACAGAACTATCGCAAAGATGGCAGCCTCTTCTGGAATGAACTCTATGTTTCGCCCGTCTTTGATGGGGATGGCTATTTAACCCACTTTGTCGGGATTCAAACCGATATTACTCAACGGAAGCAGGCAGAGGAAGCCCTGCGACAGAGTGAGGAAAAGCTGGAAAGTATTCTCAGATCTCTAGACGATGTGGTTTGGTCAGCGTCCCTGGAGACTCAACAGTTTATTTACCTGAATCCGGCGACAGAACGAGTTTATGGTCGCCCAATATCCGACTTTGTGGATTGTCCCAGTCTTTGGCAGTTAGTCGTTCATCCTGATGATCGCCAACGGGTGGAGATAGCATCTCAAGCGCTGATGCACCAGGGTAGTAAAGATATAGAATATAGGGTTGTACGACCGGATGGCGAAGTGCGTTGGCTACGCGATCGCGCCCGCCTAATTTACGATCACAGAGGTACTGCCATTCGTATGGATGGAATTGCTACCGATACGACCAAACGCAAACAGGCAGAGGCGGCTTTACTCAAAAGTGAGGAGCAGTTTCGCCTCACCTTTGAACTGGCTCCCATTGGCATGGCAATGACCTCCCTTGAGGGTCAATTCCTCAAGGTTAATCAGGCATTGTGTGAAGCTTTGGGTTATACGGCTCAGGAACTGCTTGCCCTCACGTTTACAGAAATTAGCCACCCGACTGAACGGGCACTCCACTTTACCCAATACCAATCGTTGTTGCAGGGGGAACTCTCTCATCTGCAAACTGAACGGCGATTAATATCAAAATCTGGCAGGTTTGTCAATGCTATTTTGAAGGTTGTGTTAGTTAGAGACGCTCAAGGTCAACCCCTGCACTACATTAGTCAGGTGGTCGATATTAGCGATCGCAAACGCATGGAGGAACAGTTACTCCACGATGCTTTTCACGATGTCTTGACCGGATTACCGAATCGGGCATTATTCATGGATCGGCTGGAGTATGCTTTGCGACGGGCAGGGCAACGCTGGGACTATTTATGTGCGGTGATTGTCTTGGATTTAGACCGTTTCAAGGTGATCAATGATAGTTTAGGGCATCTGGTCGGCGATCGACTGCTGAGTGCGATCGCCCACCGATTGCAAGGGTGTTTACGCCCCAGCGATACCTTAGCCCGGTTAGGGGGGGACGAATTTACGATTCTACTGGATGATATCCCCAATACGGGAACAGCCACGGATACCGCCAAATCGATTCATCAAACTTTGGCATCCTCATTTAACTTAGATGGGTATGAGGTGTTTGCCACCGCCAGTATTGGGATTGCCCTGAGTGGTATGGGGTATAATCGGGGGGAAGATTTGCTCCGAGATGCCGATACTGCCATGCATCGGGCAAAACTTCAGGGCACCGCTTGTTATGTCATGTTTGATACCGCCATGTCCGGTCGCGCCCTTGCCCAGTTACGTTTAGAAACTGAATTGCGATGGGCGATTGAACGCCAAGAACTTGAGGTTTATTACCAACCAATTATTTCCCTGGCGACAGGTAAAATTACCGGGTTTGAGGCACTGGTGCGTTGGCAACATCCAGAACAGGGAATGATTTCACCGGGCGCGTTTATTCCCTTAGCTGAGGAAACGGGTTTAATTATTCCTATTAGTCAGTGGGTGTTGCGAACATCCTGCTATCAGCTACGCCAATGGCAACGACAGTTTCGCCACTATCCCCCATTAACCATGAGTGTTAATTTGTCGGGGAAACAGTTTTCCCAAGCCAATTTAATTGAGCAAATTGCCCAAATTATTCAAGAGACAGATGTCAATCCCAGCACTCTCAAGTTAGAAATTACTGAAAGCGGCATTATGGAACATTCAGACTCTGCTGCTGCTTTATTGGAGCGACTTAAGGCATTGAATATTCAGCTGTACATTGATGATTTTGGCACCGGCTATTCGTCGTTAAGTCGCTTACATCAGTTTCCCATTGATGCCTTAAAAATTGACCGTTCCTTTGTCAGTCGCATGGGGGATGCGGGAGAAAATGGGGAGATTGTGCAAGCGATTGTGACCTTGGCTCACAATTTAGGTATGGATGTTGTGGCAGAAGGGATAGAAACTACTATGCAGTTAGCTCAACTGAGAGGGCGGCGATGTGAATATGGTCAGGGATACTTTTTCTCTAAACCATTGAATCGGCAAGCTGCAGAACAGTTAATGATCAATTTACCTCAGTGGTAAAGGATGAGATGGGGAGATATGCTTTCATCCAGGATGGTGTTTTCCAGGAAGTCGAAGCTTTCTTTTATGAGTATAGGCGTTGATGTTAGCTAAGGTCGGCTCCAACGTGAAAGACTCTCAACTCTCCTCATATCTAACCTTTGGATACGTAGCATCTCACACTTCTGGTTGATACTAAAGGCTTTTAATCTGTGCAATGTTAGATAGTGAACGTAATTACTCAATATTTTTTAAGAAGCACACAGGAAAAACTATGCCTGATCAGACATACAGGAAAGACCTGCCAGAAATCGATCCAACAGAAATCGAAGATTCTAGAACGGCGATTGCTGAGGAACATCGCTCGTTCCTGGAAAAGGTAATGGTAAAGGCTGGGTTTGCCGATCTGTACGATGCTAGAGACTTTACCGAAGTTGTGTTTCGCGTCATGCGCGATTTAATGACAACACAAGCGAGCGATCGCGTTGAAGCCGAACTGCATGAAGAGGCTTTGCCGACGAAAGAGAAGGCACTCCAGATGGAGGTAGCTGATCTCTGGAGAGACACCAATCCAATCGTGGGATTTTTAAGTCGGGTTCGTCCACCCTGGCAAGGGCCAGGCATTTTCAAAATCGATTCGGATCGCTTTCTGTTCCGAGTTGCTAATGAAGGAGGACTCCCACGGACAATCGAGCGAGAGCAGGCAGTTAAAGCTGTATTTAGTGCCACAAAAGACAAACTTTCTTCTGAGCGAATTCAGGAAATTGAGAGCTGGCTCCCTGACCATGTGCGCCAGCTTTGGCAAGAGGCTTAATCAGAATTGATTGTCGCTCTTTCCAGGGTCGTAGATAGACCCAAAATCAGCCTCTGGCAGAGTAATAATTAGCCAGAGGCTTGTCATCTGTCAATTGTCAATAAGGATGTCAATAAGGCTTCATCTCTGGAAATATTAATGTCGCTCAAAGCCTCATTTTCAAGGGTGTAAGACGGCTTGTTACCCTTTCAGGAGATGGAATCTGACCTTATAGACGG
>NZ_JBKHHI010000278.1:0-8974 GCF_046539235.1 Coleofasciculus sp. | reverse complement strand
TCTGTAGGGGCGGGTTTAGGGACTAAATTCAGATATTCACCGATAACGGAACAACTTGCACCCGCCCTCCTCACCGATAACGGAACAACTTGCACCCGCCCTCCCTACCGATAACCTGTGAACAAAACCCGCCCGCCCCCAACCCTTAATCACAAATAATATCCTCAGGATTGATGGGTTACGGCGGATAGAGGATTAAATGGTTATTGACATAATTTAATACCGCCTAACCCACCCTACAACAAGACAAAAGAACAAATGATCAATTAATCATCTATCGCCTCAACTTCACCCGCGATCGCATCTCGTGGTAAATCCTCTAAACCCATTGATTTTAATAGGGTTTCCCAGGTTGAGGGGAGACGACGAAGCGGGGAGATATCCTGGGGCAGATCATACCATAGATTATGTTCAATTAATAGGTCAATCTGTTGGGATAAAGCGGCTTGCTGTATCTGCGTCTCTAAGTCTTGGTTGTCCAACCGTTTTACCCATCCCTGATGCCAAACGCGATCGCGCATGGATGATCCGGAGGATGTACAATAGAGCATGAGTTTCCAGGTGTAGCGTTGATTTGGGGCTAAAGGTGGCGCGGTTTTGGGTAAACTTATCTGAATTAAACCGGGGGTTTGGGGTAGGGAAAATTCCTGTCGATAGATGGTATTTTGCTGTTCGTCTTCTATGGTAAATTTACCCGACTCTAGGCTACGGGTTTGATAGGGAATGTAGAACCAAAGGGTAGGATATCCCGTGAGAGTGTAGCCCGAAAATTCGCTATTAGTCAGGGGTAATAAGGGGGTAAAGGGTTGATCGGTTTTCTCACAGGAACCCCGAGTTCCACCGGGCTTTCGTTCTTCGGCGGGTTCACTATCTGGGGGTTTGGGTAGATCATTGGTGGCGGGTGGGGTTTGATTGATTGGGGTGGAGGTGATCAGAATTAAGGAAAGAATGAGTGGAAGGTTTGGGGAAATCATTGTTTTTTTCTCCGGGTTTGAGGTTGGGTGGTTGGGTGTTTTTTTAACGCAGAGGGGCGCAGAGGTTAACGCAGAGGGCGCAGAGGGGTAGGCGTAATTGATGTTCTATTGATGTTGATTGGGGTTGGGTTGATGTTTATGGGGGTTGGAGTTATATAGGTTGGTGTTTCCATAAGAATAGGTGGGTGATTAGATAGGCAAAAATAGAGGGGGTGAGGGGAAGGTAAAAATGAAGGGTGATAAAAATAGTAAAGCTAAGTCCGCTGATGCTAATCAGGATAATTCCGCTGGCGATTCCTCGATAGAACAAGCTGGAAATCCGCCAGTTGATTAATCCGGCTGATAACGCCCAAGTTCCAATCCAAAGACTCTCTATCCACCAGGGGGGAAACTGAAGTAGGGGACGTTTATCCGCAACGGCGCTAATCAGTTGACTGATTTTATGGGCGTGAATATATAAGCCGCGAATCTCCTGATTATCTGGTGTTTTAAAGTAATCCTTAACACTGGGATCAGTCACGCCAATTAATATAATTTTGTCTTGAATTAAAGCGGAATTGACTTGATGGTTGAGTACCTGAGTCAGGGTGACAGTGGGCGCAATTTCCTCGCTGCGGCGATAGTTGAGTAGGATTTGGTGTCCTTTGACTTGGGAGGCGGTATAAAATCCAGGGTTCTGGTTGAGAATATTGAAGCGAATTCTGCCAATTTGCCATTGTTTGGCGGTGGGAAAGTCAACAGAAAATCCCTGATTCTGTAAATAACGCAGGGCGATTTGCGAACTAAAGGAATAGTAGGCGGAACAGTTGGAAGGTTGAGGCGGATTCATGGCTAAAAGATGACGGCGAACAATGCTATCGGAATCGGTAATCACATCACTAAATCCTAAACGCTGGCGGGGAATTTCTGGTGGCGGTGAGATACCTTCAGGATCATTGTGATTGGGATGGGTACAAATCGGAATCACGCGATCGCGTGTTTTGAGATACTCAATTAATTCTGCTTGACCTTTGCCTTCAGGTCGGTCACGATAGATATCTAAGCCGATAAGTTGGGGCTGATATTGGTCTAAGGTTTGTAATAATTGCCGCATTGTGCGATCATGTAGTGGATATTCATTGCCTAAGTTGGCGATATCCTGCCGAGTCACCTGCACCAGCAACAACCGTTGATCGGGTTCCTCCGGCTGACGCGATCGCCCAAACCAATCAAACGTCTGGAATTCCCAAGATTGCCATACACCCAGCGATCGCATCCCCATCACTAATACTATTACCCCCACCGTCGCGGCGATTACCCGCCACCGGGGAAGGGATGGTGAGGGAGAGGGAATCGACTGAAGCTGTTGAGTCACCCAATGGCGATCAAATACCGAAGCGTAAATCCGATTCGCCACCTGTAACTGTTCTCCCCGCTTCACCACTAACCCCGATAACCGTAATTGCTGCTGCAAATTATTCTCATCAGCCGGAACTTTTTTCCGTTTTAGTATCCGGTGATACAGCATTAATAACGGTTGATTATCTTGATATCCAGACAAGACGCGATCGCGAATCGTCCGTAAATGTTCAGGATTATCCTGAGACAGCCAGTTATCGAGAATGTGCGATCGGACTACCTGATCCACAAGGGATTGGGAATAGTTTCCCCTGAGAAGGGCGGGTTTAGTCAAGTGATCAATGTGTCTCTCTTCCCCAACTGTCTGACACACCAACCGACATACCTTTTGCGTCAGAAACGGTTGTCCCCCTGTCCAATTTAATATAGCCTGAAGTACCGCATCAGGATAACGAACCTTTCCCTGTAATCCCCTAACTAAAGGTTTCGCCTCTTCCCGTGTAAACCCCTGCAACTCAATCGCCAAACTATCAATATTAAACGGCGTGCGCTGATTATCCGCAATCAAATCCGATGGCGTCGCCACTCCCAACAACGCAAAGGTTAAACGCTGGTATTTCGGCTGAGTTGCCCGTTTATTATAACAAGTACGGATAAAGCCAAACAGATCATCCTTAAAGGCTAAATTCAGAATACTATCGATTTCATCAATAAAAATAACAATCTTACCCGCAACCCTTCCTAATACCTCCTCATCCACGAACTTACTGAACCGATCAAATGGAGACAAATACTCATACCGATACCACCACTCCCCCTCATCCAGATCCAACTCAAACCCACTCACCAAATGACTCACCATTGTGCCATAAAATTCTTCCTGAGTAATTTGATAACTACAAATATCCCGCATTTCCATTTCCACACAAGCAAACCCCTGATCTTGCAGGCGTTTCATCGTCCGCACCAACAAACTCGACTTACCCATCTGACGAGAATTCAGCACATAACAAAACCGCATCCCCCTCAATCCCTGAAAAAGTTCTTGATCCGCCGCCCGAACCACATAATTCGTCGCCTCCAGAGGTAAAGCGCCGCCTACTTGATAATCGTCATTTGTCATTTGTCAAAACACTGATTTCACGGATTTATTAGAGAGATTGGGGTAGGGAGGTGAGAGGTTAGTTGCACTGATTACACCGACTCAATTCGGCGCGATAACCCTGATCCGCCGCATAATTCAACACCCGTGACATCAACTCCGTTTTCCCCATCTTCCAAGGCGCTTTAATCCGCAGTAAACATCCCGGCTTCAGGATTTCCTGATAACAGGTAGGCAGAATCCCCGGTTCAATATAACGATCTTGACAGAGAATCGCACGGGAATCTGTCTTTGGATTCCTCAGTTGTTCTCCATGCTGCTGATATCGCACATACTCCTGTCTTAACCAGTCTCGCAAGCGCTTAAATTTCCCCTTTTTCTCCATATTCAGCGCCGGACAAGAATGGGCAAATGTCGCATAAATTCGCCCCATTCTTCGTTGCAGCGTCACTTCACTGATATGCAAATCAGCAGCAATTTTGGCATCAAGTTCTGCCAAATTCTGTTCCGCAAATCGGACACAAAACACCTGTCTCTCATCGGCATCAAATATACCCTGATAATCTGCAATTTGTTGTAAAAATGTATCCCACGACATAAACAGCTATAGGTATTCAATAGTAAGCAAAATTGTAGGGGCGCAGGTTGTGCGTCCAGAAAATCGCCAAAATCTATTCCACTAGACTATCATTTATAATCCAATGATTAAACTGAACGTAGCTTGAGTCAGCGATGCGAACCTTTATAGCCAAGACAGCACAACGCTTAACGAATAAGCTGTTCGGTATTTAAACCTTAATATCAATAATAGCCCAATCCTTGTAGTGCGTTTAGCGAAGCCATGCCGCAGGCTTTGCATCTTGCTCGCTACTCATACCCAATTTCAATGCATGACAGCTTATTTTTGGCTAATATTGATACCTTCTGATGGCTGGTGATACCTTTTGATACCTTTTCAACAAACCCTCACAATTCTATCTGATAGCTAGCTGTGGGTTCAGATGCAAAATAAACCGATTTAATAGACTTATAAGCAAAGTACAACCATCTGATCAATCAGACTATTTTACAGTTATCTCAACTCTCTCAGAATTTTCAGGAGTACGATTATGCTGAAATTCAAGCCAATTCTTTCCCTTACCGTAGTCGGACTATCTCTCAGCCTACTCAGTAGTAGTAAAGTATTAGCCTTCAGCTTCAACTTTAGCCCGATCGCAGAAACTAGCAGTTCATTCAGTTCCTTTAGTAGCCTTGGATCAGGACTCGGTACCGCAGGTGGGAATAGCGGCTATAAGTTGTCCAATGACGCCGACTATCAAAACGGCAAAGGACTAGCAATTAACAATAATGGTCAAGTCGTCTTTTTTGCCGAACTCACGTCAGGAGACCAAGGAATCTATGTTGGTACGGGTGTAGGGGGACCAAAAATCATTGTTGATAACAAATCTGACTCTATATTTAGCAGTTTTGGTCAGGGACTAGCCCTCAATAATGATGGTACTGTCGCCTTTTTTGCTGATGTAGATGCTGGAGGTCAAGGCATCTTTACTAGCAACGGTGTCAGGAATACGCAACAAATTGCCCACACGAGTGGAACCTATAGTAGCTTTGCCCCTGGACTGGCGATTAACGACAGTGGCACTGTAGCCTTTTTTGCCAATCTTGATAATGGTGGACAAGAAATCTTTACCAGCGACGGTAATAAAACCATCCAAATTACCAACTGCATAGGTGCTGGCTCATCTGAGCAACAATGTCCTCTGTCCAGTAGTATGCTTGATCCTCTTGCACCTGACATTAATAATCAGGGAATGGTTAGCTTTGTCAGTCACTATGGTGTGTTTACAGGGGATGAGAATGGCAACTATCTAATTGTTGCTGATCAAACTAACTTTTGGAATGGTTCATATCGGGAAGCCAATATCAATGACCAAGGACAAGTCTCAGCGTTTGCTCATAATAATGGCGCGGGACAAGTCATTTTTAAGGCGGATGGCATTAATGGTGAACTGATTGCCGGGAATAATTATGAGCAGTCAGAAACACCAGATACATTCTATAATGTTGGCACCAGCTCTATCAATAATAAAGGACTTGTCGCGTTTATGGCAAATCAGGTCGTTGAAGGGTCTAGCGCCTTTAGCAACCAGGATAAAGGTATCTTTGTGGGTAGTAATGCAGTCGAGGATAAAGTTATTGGCATTGGCGATACCTTATTCGGTTCCACTGTAGTTGATTTAGCTATGGATCGGCAAAGCCTGAGTGATGATAATGAAATTGTCTTCTGGGCAAAACTGGAAGATGGAACTGAGGGAATTTACCGCGCTAATAATATTGCCGATTCTCAATTTAATCCCTTGCTTCCTGATAGTACCCTGGATGGAGTGTTCCGATTTATTGACGTGATTGGCGGCAAATGGTACGACCCACCTTCCGCCTATGGATTCCACTATGAAATGACCGGGGATTCTTTATTTACCTCAATTCTGAACTTCCCAGTTGGCTTTGAAAATCCCTTCACCGTATCTGTAGGAGATACAAATCTGGGTGAATTTCTACCCGGAGACAGTATCGATTTTGTCTCGCTTTTGGGTAATGGTGTTTCTGAGTTTACGATTACCGGACTTGATGTTGATCCGACTAATCCCACAGCGTTCCCAATTAAACTTGACTTTGATACAGATACGGCGAGTTTCGATATGCATGCACTCATAGAGGAAGACAGTCAGAACGTACCTGAACCCGTTTCTGTATTCAGTTTGTTGACCTTTGGTTCGGCTGTTGTACTACTGCGTAGGCAGAAATCACGGCAGGTGTAGGGGCGGGTTTTACAACTATCTTATCGGTTGCACCCAGATGTAACTAAACCCGCCCCTGCCAACGTTTTTTTGACAGATCTACCGTAGGGTGGGTTGAGCGAAGTCGAAACCCACCAGCATACCAGTCAGTGACATTGATCTATACCTATTGAATCTTGGCTAGAGTTATTTATAGGTAAAGGAACCAACAAAAGCTGAAAATTTGAAGGAGAAAAAAATGTTGAACTATACCGCAAAACTTTCTATTTCTACTCCAATCATCTCTATCGCCACCCTATGTGGTTTGCTATTTGCCACAGGCGAATCCGCTCAAGCTGCTACGTTTGCTCTCAATGAAGATACGACGGTTGATACGTTTACCGAATGTGTCAACGATGGTATTGCCCTCAAAGTTGGCAAAAATCCCGTTGATGAATCAGGATGGCAATATGCGATTGATTCGTTTAATGATGGTGTGGATGGAACTCAAGTCGGTGGAATTGGTAATCCCTATGAAATTTACAGTTTAGCGCTCAAGGAAACCAAAGATAGCCTTTTTGTGGCGATTAATGCCAATATGTCGTTAACAGGTGTTGATGGAACCAGTGCTGATGATGGAAATATTGGTTGGGGTGATTTGTTCTTCAATTTTACCAATCAAGATTTCACCACGGCGAATAATCAAGGGGATTTATTCGGGGTACGTTTTGCCGGAACCAATGATTCCTTAGTTCCTAATCTTGGTCTTTATGGCAATGTCACCGCGATTAGTACCACAGATATTAATAGTGGATTTAGTAGTCTAGCAAAGTACAACCAACGAGTGAGTGATTTTTGCCAAGGTGCTGACTGTAGTCCGAGTCTGGGGGATTTACCTGCTGATACGTCCTATTTTGACCAATCTCAAAGTTTAAATACGATTGGTTCCGGTGAATTTCTCACCAGTCTTATGTATCTGTCTGAGTCTGAATTACTGGCGGCTGGCTATGACGTGAATCGCTTTGATGGGGAACATACGATCGCGTTCAAGTTTGATAAATCGGGAATTTGCGATCGCGGCTACTGTACATCTGTCCCTGAACCCTCTGCTGGCTTGGGTTTAGCCGCCCTCGGTTTAATGGTTGGCGTCAATCAACTGCGTAAGCGTTACTCAGCTTGAAAACCAGGCGTTGTCAAGGTTACAGCTACTGGCAGATAAGAGTGCGATGCCGGACGTATCGCGACTTCACCCATTTCTTAAATACTCAACATTTTACATCTGTCAATAGCAAGGTTTGGGAGCAGGTTTTATGGCAACCTCAAGACGGATTCAAACCTTATCTATCGCTATAATTGAAGTAGTTAGTGCTGGACTCAATATAGTCACTATTTCGCAACTAACACCGCTTATTTTCAGTCCAAACACACCGTTTAATTTTCAGCGTGAGACGGAACAGATCACCCATCAACCTGCCGGGACTATTTGCCCATCTCGCCCGACTCTCCCCTGTGCAGAAAGAGCCCGATAGATAAGAAAGGAATAGGGAATAGGAAGGGTAAGGGACAAAATTTTACAGAATAAAACCCGATTTTCTGTATTTTTTACTACATTTTTGCCTGAATTTTATCCGGGTTGTCCAAGCTGGCGATCCAGTGAATACAGAGTTGGTGATTAAGTTTGTAAAGATTTGTGACAAAATCCTGACTCTTTGCATAAAGGGGAGGAATGAAACCAGAGTGATAATTAGAAAGTCAATTCACTGTCAACCAATCCAGGAAACTTATGTGGAACTTCATTTTCAGCGGATCAATCCTCTTTTACATAGTCATGCTACCGCTTTTCTTCACGCGATGGCTAGGCTTCTTACAACGTGAGGAAAACCTCTCTCCCCAAACCCGATTTCACTCGCTCATGTTCTTACTCATCGCCGCTATCCTGTGGCCCCTAGTCGTACCCATCTCCTACCTAGAACTATTAGAACGCCAAGAACAGCTTCAGAATTTTTGAGCAACCGGAGTGTCCTGTCCATTTCTGACACCGCATCAATCACTATTACATCCCAAGTCGCCTGAACTGAAGGAACAAGTCCAATGACTGCATTTACCCTTAACCCAAATCGTTGCGATGAAGACTATATCCATCAGCCATCACTCTTCAATAATCAGAGATTAATTTTCTCCCTTCATCCTTCAACCTATTCCATTTCTAAACGCTGCATTGATATTATGGGGTCTCTAATCGGACTTCTGATTTTAGGGATTCTTTTTCTCCCCATCGCCATTGCCATAAAACTCGATAGTCCCGGTGATATTTTCTATAGTCAAACCCGCCACGGACTTTACGGCAAACCCTTCAGAATCTGGAAATTTCGCTCAATGATTCCCCACGCGGACGCCCTAAAATCCCAAATTCATAATCAAGTCCAAGGACACCTGTTTAAGAATGACAATGACCCCCGTATCACTCCTGTGGGGCGTTTTCTGCGCGGCACTAGCTTAGACGAATTCCCGCAATTTTGGAACGTTTTAATCGGAGAAATGAGTTTAGTTGGCACTCGTCCGCCCACGCCAGATGAAGTAATCCATTATAACCCCCACCATTGGCAACGATTAAACGTAAAACCGGGGATCACAGGCGAATGGCAAGTCAAGGGGCGATCGCAGGTACAGGATTTTGAGGCGGTGGTTGCTCTTGATTTAAACTATCAGAAACAATGGCATCCTGGGTATGATTTAATGATTATTTGGAAAACAATTTCCGTTGTTTTTACCCGACTCGGTGC
>NZ_JBKHHI010000277.1:0-8981 GCF_046539235.1 Coleofasciculus sp. | reverse complement strand
CAAACTCTAAAATATCGCAATACACACATCGTTGCCATTGATCGTAATATCGCTGGGCTTCTTGTTCTCGCACTCGAATATTTTGCGGAACCATACCCGTTACAATCATTTGAGAATGGGGATGACTTAACGATGCACCCGCTTTCATCCCATGATTGCGAAAAATAATTGCCATCATATTCTTATGGGCTTGCATAAGTGTGACGTAGCGCTTGTGATAGGTCTCAATCACCGTTTCTACGTCCTCGATTGACATTGTGGCAAGATCTTGATAGTGATCAGGACTTTCAATAATCACTTCATGCTGACCATAACCGGGCATCATTAAATAAATCCCATTCTTAGATCGCTCTCTGTGTTCATTAGGGGTTAATGCCGGAAACTTATTCAGTACAACCCGCGTTTGCCAGCCTTTATGGTGTCGGCTGGGCATTTCCAGGACAATCGACTCAGCTTTATGTTCATTGCCGGGACAAAAGGGACAATCTCGCGGTAGAATCCCTGAAGCTTGTTTTTGGCGACTCTGTTGCTGAAAATCCTGGGGACGTTTACGCCGACTGGGTGCATAAATTACCCATTCTTTCGTCACCTTGTTGAGTCGGATTTGACCGGATTGCATAATGTCTAGCCCCTATAATGTACTTGGATAATTGTTGTCTTATAGTTGTCGATAATCGTTCTGAGCAGAATGCAAGTCTGATGTCAACTCATCCCTTTTGTCTATCATTTATGATTTAGACATCGTTGGTCTGATGTCAACTCATCCGTTGTGTCCCTCATTCATCATTCATCATTCAGACAATGTACATTGGCTTTCTCAACCCCCAAGGCAACTTTGACCCAGAGGATAGATATATTACAGAACATCCCGATTTTGGCGGTCAACTGGTTTACGTCAAGCAAGTCGCCCTAGCCATTGCAGCACAGGGACACCGGGTTGATATTCTCACCCGTCAAATCATTGATCCAGAGTGGGAGGGGTTTGCAGAACCCTTTGATGCGTATCCCGGTGTAGAAAATGTCCGGATTGTCCGCTTACCCGCCGGACCCCAGGAATTTTTACGCAAAGAGTTACTCTGGACTCATCTGGTTCAAGATTGGGTGCCCAATATTCTGAAATTTTATCAAGACCAAGGGGAAATTCCCGATATCATGACCGCCCACTACGCGGATGGGGGACTGGCGGGTTTATTACTTGAAGCGCAAACAGGCGTACCGTTTACGTTTACCGCCCATTCCCTCGGCGCTCAAAAGATGGACAAACTCAAGGTGACGCCAGAAAATTTGGCACAAATGAACGACTATTACTTCTTTGGACGCCGCCTAGTTGTCGAACGCCTCAGCATGAATCACTCGGCGATTAATATTACGAATACTCGCCAAGAACGCTGCAACCAATATAGTCATCCGGCTTATCGGGACGCCGTTGATGTCGATAATGATGCTCGCTTTGCGGTGATTCCACCGGGAGTAGATCCAGCTATGTTTAGTGCGGAGGTTCGCTCTGCCAACGAAGAGGCAACCTATCAGTTAGTTCAAGAAAAATTAACGCGAGATATTGCTGAGTCGCGGCGCGATTTACCCGTGATTTTGGCATCGAGTCGATTAGATCCCAAAAAGAACCTATTAGGACTTGTGCAAGCCTTTGCCTATAGTCCAATCTTGCAAGAACGAGCCAATGTGGTACTAATTACGGCGGGATTAGATAATCCACTAAAAGAGAAGGTGAAGGATGAACAAACGGAACAAAAGGTATTAGCTCCAATCCGGGAAGTGGTGAATGACCATAACTTATGGGGCAAAATTAGCGCCTTTTGCGTCCCGGATCAACCCGCCCTAGCCGCAACCTATCGCTTTTTAGCCCAACGCCGCTCGGTATTTGCCCTACCCTCTCTGTTTGAACCCTTTGGTTTAGCCCCCTTAGAAGCCGCCGCCGCCGGATTACCGGTTGTTGTTACCCAGAATGGGGGAATTACAGAGAGTTTGTCTACCGAGAATCAAGAGTATGGGGTTTTGATTGACCCCGATGATCCGGTGGATATGGCGCGAGGATTGGAGCGGTTAATCTGTAATGAATCTGAGTGGCAGAGTTTTTCTGGTCGCACTCAGCAACTGGTATTAAATCACTATACCTGGGAAAGTACGGCTCAAGGCTATTTAAACGTAATTGAGCAGATTTTATCGTCACCTAAAACCAATCGTCGAGTACCGCGACTCCCAATTCATCCGTTCTTACGTGATCCCCAACCGGAAAACGATGTTTCTTTGGCAGAACTTAGTCAACTCTACTTTGGCAAATAGCCAGTTTCTTAGTTGCGCTTGGGCGCTAAAAATTATAATGAAGCCAATCTGTAGGGGCGGGTTTTACTGATAACATTTCGGCACAAACCAATAACTGAACTAAACCCGCCCTTGGGGGAGAAAAACTACTATTATGCGCTGCATTGATATGAGTAACCAAGTAGGGGCTTGGTAACCAAGTAGGGGCTTGGTAACCAAGCCCCTACTCACCCTCACCCCATCTCCCCATCACCCTAATTATGGATATTCAACCGGACATGATATCATTTCTTGTTCGGCTTTAATCACGAAGCATCGCTGTCAAGGGTAAAATTGCCGCAATTTGCTCCGTTGACATAGTACCCAGAGAATTTAACGCCACATTAAATAACCGCCCCGGCTTCAAGTCATCTTTGACTAAATTCCACAGGCGTTGTACTTCTTCAGTGTGCAATCGGTCATCTTCTGTCAACGCCAATAGTACCTGACGCCGCAAAAACTTTCCTTCTTCCGATAACAGATATTGCAATCCTAGTTGGGCTGTGGGGAGTAAATCAAAGTTATCATCAGATCGCGCGATCGCAATCATATTCTCTAACCGTTGCCATTGGAATCTGCCATCCTTGAACAACACCTCAATCAACCGCCGCCGCATAGCGGGCGATTCCCCTTTGAGTAGACGTTTGGCGACATAAGGATAAGATACTTCAACAATTTTGAAATCTGGATTCAGGGTTAACGCCAACCCTTCCTGAGTTACCAATGACCGAATAATCAGGGCAAACTTGGCGGGAACTCGGAACGGATACTCAAACATTAACTCGGAAAAACTATCCGTAATCGTTTTAAAATTAAAGTCCCGTACACTTTGACCTACGGCTTCTCCCAGCACTCGTTCTAAGGCGGGAATAATTGGCGTGATGTCTGTATCTGGGGTTAAAAAGCCGAGGATGACAAACTTTTTCGCTAACTCCAAATAATCCTTATTGATTAAATCAATAACCGCACTGACAATTGTTTCTTTCGTTTCTTCCTCCAACTGATCCATCATGCCAAAGTCAATGTAAGCCATGCGACCATCGGGCATAGCAAACAAGTTACCGGGATGGGGATCAGCGTGGAAAAAGCCGTGTTCTAAGAGTTGACGTAAACCCGCTATGACCCCTGTTTGAATCACTTGGTCAGCATCAAGTCCCGCGGTGCAAAGGCTTTTCGTATCGGTTAACTTACACCCATTAATCCACTCTAAGGTTAAAACCCGGTGGTTACTGTACCTCCAATAAATCGACGGCACCTTGACACTGGGATCATCGCGGAAGTTACTAGCAAAAAGTTCCGCATGACGACCTTCGTTGACATAATCGATTTCTTCAAATAACTTCGTGCCAAATTCATCGACAATTAACGTCAAATCATGACCCAGATTCAGGGGAAGCCATCGGGATAACCAACCAGCTGACTTCCGCATTAAATAGAGATCCAGAGTGAGAGACTTGAGTAGGTTAGGACGCTGAACTTTAACTGCTACCTCTTCCCCGGTATGCAGATAAGCATGATAGACTTGACCGAGACTTGCCGCAGCGATTGGATCTGGAGAAATTTGGCGATAGACTTCGCTCACCGGACGATCTAACTCTGACTCGATAATCGCGAAGGCGGTTTTATTGTCAAAGGGTGGGAGTTGGTCTTGTAGCTTAATCAGTTCTTCTAAAAAATCTTTGCGAACTAAGTCCGGGCGCGTGGATAAAGCTTGTCCCACTTTAATAAACGTCGGACCAAGGCGAGTCAGGATCTGTCGCAGTTGAGTAGCGCGTTTAAACCGATTCCGCTCAACTTGGTTCCGCCACTCGTCCCACTTGAGACCCAGAATAAACTGGACAAAGTTCCAGATAATCCTTAAAGCCCGTCGGAGAACCACCCAAGGGCGATAGCGGTATTTGGCTGCGATCTCGTCGGGATCATAGCGGCGTCGGGGTTTAATCTGCTCGGCTTCAAGATAATCAACTTCAATGTATTGCTGACTCACAGCGATTTATAGCCTCTCACGTAACAAACTAGAAAAGTTTATTTATTTTTTTATCGTTTTGTTAAGTATATTCTATGTGATCCTACTTAGTCCAGACCACAACAGCGCTGAGGGGGAGTGGGGAGAGTCGATAGGCTAGCGGGAAGCAATTCGGCTGAAACCCTTACCCGATAAAGCTTTCAGTTACCATAGAAACGAGTGCAATAGGCAGAAGACACTATGCTAGTACAAAAGAAGCCACAGACCCATACTCTAGAAGAGTATTTCGCGTTAGAGGAACAATCGGAAACCAAACATGAGTACCACAACGGAGAAATTGTACCCATGACTGGCGGCACGACAAATCATAATCGTATTATTATCAATTTAGTGGCTTTTTTAAAGTTTGCCTTCCGGGGTAAACCACTGAGTTTTTTTGCCAGTGATGTTCGTCTATGGCTGCCTGCCTACAATTGCTACACATACCCAGATTTACAGATTATTTCTGGAGATATTCTGTATTACGAGAACCGCAAAGACACTGTAACTAACCCTTCAGTTATTGTGGAAGTCCTCTCGAATTCAACCCGCAGTTACGACAAAGGAGATAAATTCAAATATTATCGATCGCTCCCTACGTTTCAAGAATATATCACCATCGACCAGTATGGCTTTGAGGTGGAACAATATGTCAAAACCGATGACGGCAAATGGTTGGTGACTTACCTGGAATCTGAAGACTCTGTGTTATCTTTGACCTCTGTTGACTTTGAAATCTCCTTAAAGGATTTATACGATTGCGTACAGTTCGAGGAAGCCGATTAGATGCTATCTTTTCCATCACCGGAGGAATTTGATTGGCAAGGAATTACTCAGCCGTATCTCAGACGAGTGAAAGCAATATGTTGAGAGTCTGATGAATTGAGAATAATTCTCGATTCTCAGCACATAGACGCGATCGCACTGTTGCCACTGCTGTTCGTCATCTTGGGTAAGGTAGCGAACCATAATGTTTGTATCAAGTCCAATCATTTGCCCCCTCAGAGATGGCGCATTCCATTTCTTCGAGGGTAACTTTCCTGATGCCAGGTCGGTGTAAAAATCCTGATAATTTTTCTACAGAAACATTAAGAGGAATCAGTTTAACGTGACCGTCTTCATCAATAACAAAATCAATTTTACTGCCACTACTCAGTTTAAGGTAGTCCTGAATTTCTTGAGGAATCGTAATTTGTCCGGTATCGGTGACTGTTGTACTGAACATGACTAGGAATTTTGAGTCAGTTAAGCCCTTTAAATTATAATCCATTTGGATACCTCGGTAACAACCAGAGATTGGTGTTTACTTCTGGAAAGTAAGATGAATCCATTCAAAGCTGATTGGGAAAAATAATTTATTTTGGAAGTATTGACAAAGGCAGTGGTTTTATGGGAGACTTACTTCATAATGGGAAAATGTGTCCGCCTATAGGGTCGGTTTTCATCCTGATTCAACACAACTATGGGGTGAAATCATGATTAGAACGGTTAAGTTTATCATTGACCCACTTGCGACTATAGTAGAAAAATACAGATGAGTCGTTGGATAATGTCGGATGGATGCGCTCGTTGTTTGGGGAGTTGCCAATGCGGTTGGGTTCGTGTTTGGGGATGTCCTCAAGGAGTTGGCGAAGGGAACCTTAGAGGATTATACAAAAGATTTCTATGGCTATCTCAAACTAGAAACTCTAGATCCCGGTAGCTACAAATACCCGATGCGATTATGGCAGGTATTTGTCCCTCAAACCGTGCGGGAAGCCATGCCGCTTTATGATATTCCTAGAGATTATCTGAAACGGTTACAAGATGTCAACCAGTTAGATGAACAGATTTCCCCGGAAGAATTGGAACAGTATCGGGAAATCTACTATCGACAGCCGATTCGTTCCGTATTAGACATACTCCATCAACCCAATTACCCATACCTGGTTATTTTAGGTGATCCAGGTTCCGGGAAATCCACATTAGCCCAATATGTGGCGCTAGATTGGGCAGAGAAACCGACCAAGACGATTCCTCTGCTGATAGAATTACGGAATTATGCCCGCGATCGCACGTTACCGAAAACCTTCCTGGAGTTTATCCATCAGGGGGCGGCGGCGATTTGTCATCTGAATCAACATCGCTTGAATGAAGTATTAGAAACGGGAGATGCATTTGTCTTATTTGATGGTTTAGATGAGATATTTGACCCCGTTGCTAGAGATACACTGATTACTGAGATTATCCGCTTTACGAATCAGTATCCTAATGTTCGAGTAATGGTAACCTCTCGGATTATTGGCTATAAAGCCCAACGGTTACGGGATGCCCAGTTTCGTCATTTTACCTTACAGGATTTTGAAGCCGAACAAATTCAGACATTTGTGCAGAAATGGCATGATTTAGCCTTTGGCAATCAACCCGATAAACCCCGACTGCAAAACCGTTTACAACGGGCAATTAATGAGTCACCCGCGATTCGGGAATTAGCCGGAAATCCCTTATTATTAACCATGATGGCAATCTTAAATCGCAACCGAGAATTGCCACGGGAACGGGCGGAACTTTATGACGAAGCCTCGCGGGTTCTCCTCCATGAATGGGATATTGAGAAAGGATTACCCCCCGATGAAAAACTGTCCCCAGACACGATTACTCGCAAAGAAAAACAGGCGATGTTGCGGCGAGTGGCGTATCAGATGCAAGCTGCACCCCAAGGGTTAGCCGGGAATTTGATTAATGGGGATGAATTGGAACAGATTTTGGCGGGATATTTAGAGACACTGCAAGAAATAGAAAAACCGCGAACGGTGTCTCGGTTAATTATTAAGCAGTTACGGGAACGAAATTTTATCTTATGTTTCTCTGGTGCTGATTGCTATTCCTTTGTCCATCGCACGTTCCTGGAATTTTTCTGTGCGTGGGAGTTTGTCTGGCAGTTTAAAGAGAAACAATCGCTTTCGATAGACGAACTTAAGACAGAGGTATTTGGCAAGCATTGGCAGGAGGAGAGTTGGCATGAGGTACTGCGGTTAATTGCGGCGATGATTGATGAGCAGTTTGTTGGAGAAATTATTGATTATTTAATTAGGCAGAATGGGAAAGTGGCTAAGTTTAGGAATTTATTTTTAGCGGCTAAATGTTTGACAGAAGTCAGGAGTCGTTCCCAGATTAGCCAAACGGCGAATCAACTCCTGAACCTGCTCAAAAAATTAAGCCAGTGGGGAGATTACAAACAGCTTAATCAAAAACAATTTAGCTTAATCACTGACATTAGGATTCAAGCCGTAGCAACGATTGCATTAACATGGAAAGAGGACAGCAAAACTTTACCTTGGTTGGTATCTCGTCTTGCTCAAAATGATGTTCTTTCAGTACGCCAAGTCATTCTACAGGAGATCGTTAAGGGTTGGAAAGAGCATCCTGATACATTTCGGCTTTTAAGACATTGCGCTCAGTCTCATAATAATTCGGATGTGCGACTGGCTATTTTAAAGGAGATCGTTAAGGGCTGGAAAGAGCATCCTGCTACCTTACCTTGGCTTAAATCTTGCGTCTATTCCGATAAATCTTCCAGGGTGAGAGAGATAGTGTTGAAAGAGTTAATTCAAAATTGGCATTTATCTGAATTAGCTCGTGGTGGCAATTATAATTCTGAGCCTTTAACTTTTCTTAAAGCATTTGCTCAGTCTCATGGTGATGCAATTGTGCGGAAATTTGCTTTACGAGAGTTAGTCCATGATTATAAAAATGACTTAAATACCTCAAGTTTTCTCAAAACCTGCGCTCGTTCGGATGGTGATGCAACTGTGCGAAAATTCGCTTTACGAGAGTTGGCTAGTGGCTGGAAAGATGATCCTAATACCTCAACATTTCTCAAAACCTGCGCTCGTTCGGATAGCGACGCAACTGTGCGAAAATTCGCTCTACAAGAGTTGGCTCATGGTTGGAAGGATGATCCTGACACTTTAACTTTTCTTAAGTCATGCGTCCAGTCAGATAACGATACATTAATAAAACAAACGGCTCTACAAGAATTAGCATTTCACTGGAAAAACGCACCAAATATTAATAATTTTATCCTCAAGATAAAAGCTGAGTCAGATGGCGATGCAATCGTGCGAAAAGCGGCAATACAAGAGTTGGCTCGTGGCGGGAAGGATAACTATGATATTTTAACTTTTTTAAAATCTCGCGCTCAGTTAGATAGGGATGTAACAGTGCGACAAACTGCCATGCAAATGTTAGCTCGTGGCGGAAAAAATGATCCTAGTATTTTAAGTTTTGTTAAGGATTGCGTTTTGTCAGATCCTGATAAAAATATGCGATAAATTGCTTTAAAAGAATTAGATATTGGTTGGGGAAATGACCCAAATATCAGAATTCTTATTCTCAAGATAAAGGCTGAAGCAGATTTCAAGATAAAGGCTGAAGCAGATCTCAAGATAAAGGCTCAGTCAGATAGGGATACAACAGTGAGGAAAACGGCAATACAAGAGTTAGCTCATGGTGGGAAGGACAACCCTGATATTTTAACTTTTTTAAAGTCTTGCGCTCAGTCAGATAAGGATGTAATAGTGCGACAAACGGCAATACAAGAGTTAGCTCGTGGTGGGAAGAACAACCCTGATATTTTAACTTTTTTAAAGTCTTGCGCTCAGTCAGATAAGGATGT
>NZ_JBKHHI010000276.1:0-8984 GCF_046539235.1 Coleofasciculus sp. | reverse complement strand
ACCAAACCCCAAGAATTTAATTACCAAACCCCAAGAATTTAATTACCAAACCCCAGGAATTTAATTACCAATTACCAAACCCCTACTTGGAGGATGTCAATCTTCCACCTTCATCGCCTTCGCCAATTCCGCCGCGACTAAAGGTCGAGAAAACTGCGGCGGAGGTAACTCACCTTTACGCAACAGTTCCCTTACCTTAGTTCCCGATAAGTGAATGCGTTGATCTGGAGTGCTGGGACTTGTCTTGGCTGTTGCCATTGTTTCCGTCACTTCACAGTAAAAGGCGTGTTCAAATTTCAGGGGCATAATCCCCAACTCATCCGGCTCAAACTCCTCAAAAATATGTTGAGCATCGTAGGTGCCATAATAGTCACCCACACCCGCATGATCCCGCCCCACAATAAAATGAGTACAACCGTAATTCTTACGCACGATCGCGTGGAAAATCGCTTCCCTTGGACCGGCATAGCGCATAGCGGCTGGGTTAATCGCTAAAATCACCTGGTTTTTAGGGAAATAGTTATCCATCATAATTTCATAGCAACGCATCCGCACATCGGCGGGGATGTCATCGCTTTTGGTTGCACCCACTAAGGGATGCAGGAATAAACCATCAACAATTTCCAAGGCGCACTTAATGATATATTCATGCGCCCGGTGGATGGGATTACGAGTTTGGAAACCCACCACCGTTTTCCATCCCCGTTCTTTAAACAACGTCCGAGATTGATCCGGATCAATTTGATACTTAGGAAACAGGGGATGGGGATACCGTTGTAATAACCAAACAGGACCTGCCAGATTTACATCCCCTTGGTTATAAACCACCTTGACACCCGGATGCTTTTCCTCGTCCGTGCGGTAAACATTCACCGCTTCCCGCTTTTTGTCATAGCGATATTTTTGCGTGAGTTCTAAAACGCCGACAAAGCGCCCATCCTGGTCATCCAGACGCACTAAACTGCCTTCCTTTAACGGTTCAGCTACGTCCTCATCAACTGATAGGGTAACTGGGATAGACCAAGGTAAACCATTCGCCAGACGCATATTATCCACGACTGACTCATAATCCCCTTGCTCCATAAACCCGATCAAGGGGCTAAATCCACCGATCGCGATTAAGTCTAGATCAGATGCTGCCCAGGCATCAAGTTGCACCCTGGGTAGGGAATCCGCTTTCTCCAAAAATTCTGATCGCTGTTGTTCTGAGGCAATGCGATTGATGAGTTGACCCCCATGAGGGGCGATTCCATCCGAATGCTTACTCAATGTCTTTTCCTTTATGCGTCAACTGCATCTCCAAAATAATCTGCTTTATGGGTTCAGGGCAATTCTTCGTTATTTGTCATTCGTCCAGCTTACCCAGTTATGATGGCTGTTGAGAGGGTTCTTGGTCTAATGACACTGAAAAGCCTGCCTTTGGGGAGCGCCAAAACCTATGATATACCGTAGGGTGGGCATTGCCCACCAGAATACGAGGAGTGTGACATTCCGTTGAAGGCTGAAGCTTAGACGACGAACAACGCGATCGCACGATTTTCTGGTATACTTTTTACCATGGGAAAATGTGCCTGCCTATAACCTCCTCCTCGGTTCATTGAGAACTAACACTTCCGTGTCATCTGTGTGACTAACTTCTGAAATCCCCACCTTAATCTCTGCTCATAAATCTGTGAAATCAGTGTTCCACCCAGAAATTAACTCATACATTCGCGAATCTTCAACCAATTTTGGTCATGAAGACGTTGCCAAGCTTTGCGAAGATGTTCCGGTTGGAAGCGTTTGCGCTTCCGTTCACTCCATTGATACACCTGATCAATCATCACATCAACATCCGTAACGGCTTCAGGATTCTCTTGAGTAACCCAGTGAATCGTCGCTAGCATTTCTAATCCATAAGGCGTTTCAAAACCTTGAATTAAGTTACCCACTCGCTGGAGACAATCATTCGCCTCCGGGTCTTGTGCTAAAAAAGTATGGGCGGCTTCTCTCCCCCTAGGCAATACCTGAAGTTGAGCATTATTACTGCGATCGCCATAACCCCGAATAAAATGCCCTTCAATCCGTTGCAAAACATGATTCAGATTATCTGCGTAGGGACCATAGTGATGTTTAACATACCGCAGTTTCAAGGGTTCACCCGCTACTTGTAAGAAATAGGCAAGTTTCTGGATTTCCAGTTTCGTGAGTTGATAACCCGGAATGCCATAGAGTTCCAGTAAGCGGATCAATAAAGCCCGGGCGCGAGTCATTTTAGGTATCGATGTAGCTACTGGCATTGTATCGGCTATTGGTGCGCCTTGCGGCTCAAAGATAACCACCTGCACCTCTGGCAATTCAGCCAAGGCTGATTCAATCAGTGGCTTAACATTGTGCCAATCTAATCCGCCATTCCCACATCCAAGAGGCGGAATTGCAATAGAATGAATATTTAACCGTTTAATCTCAGCCACTAATGCTTTCAGCCCAGCTTTAATATCCTCTAGTTTTGATTGTCCTTTCCAATGACGTTTAGTGGGAAAATTAATAATATATCGGGGAAATAATTGATCGGTTGCTACAATAAACATTCGTCCCGGCTTTACTTGTTGGGCATTACAAGCCTTTTTGTAAGCACGGAAGTTTTCGGGAAATGCTTGTTTAAATTGCAAGGCAATTCCTTTACCCATGACACCGACACAGTTGACGGTGTTGACGAGGGCTTCCGTATTCTCTTCGAGTAGGTTGCCTTGCTTAAACTCAATCACGTTTCTGAATGGATGACTTGAATCGGAGTTATACGATTATTTTAACGTTAATAGTACCAATCACGGTAAACATTAACGGGAGGCTGATGGTTAAACTTTTGTAATCGTTGCCGTACCTGTACTTGGATTGTAGAATTGAATACGCCAATCTCTTCAATGAGCCTCCATGGACAGAATCGATGCACCAAAAACTCAGCTTGTCGTCTGCGTTTTCTGTCTCCATCGTCTGGCGTATCTGCCCAGTAGTTCTCTTTCATAATCTGCCAATCAATCCGATTTAAATAAGCCAGATCATCATAAAAGTCTGAGTACGCCATAATCCCATGACCATCGGAAAAGACAAATCCTGGTATGTTTGTCGCGACCGCCTCGACAGAGGAAACCAAATAGAGTACACTACGTTGTCCTTGAGTATAACCCGGTACATTCCCTCTGTGAATCGTGTAGAGCATCGGCGAACGGGGGGCAAAGTAAAATGGCACATAATCATGCAAAACGCCACCAGCGCCACAGGGAACCGTAGTAGTTGCGCGGCGATCTTGGATAGTTTGATAAGCAATATTGATGTAATTGATGCTATCTTGGCGCAGCCGATTATAAGCGAATAATCCAGCCCGTTCCAATATAGACGTTAAATTTTTGATGTCTGTAATATGATAAATAGGGATTGGCACTGGTGTTTTTAAGTCGAGTTTACGTCTACTCAATCAATTTTCCAGTCTTTCTGCTGCTGAATGCCCAATCCTCAGAAACCTTTAATACCAATCCTGCCCCGATGACGGTAAAGTGCGATCGCACAATTTTCTGGTATACTTTCGACCTACAAAAATGTGCCTGCCTATCGCCTAAAACCATTGATTGATAAACGATTCGGATACAGGAGGCGATATCTAAATCAGGGCACGACGATATCGCACCCCTACCCTATTAATTGTCCTGTACGGGTGCGCCATTACCGTGCCCTTTTCAGATATCGGGCTTGCGTTCAATAATTCCACCGCCTAACAGCATTTCCCCGTCATACAAGACGGCGGCTTGTCCGGGAGTAATGCTAAACTGCGGCTGATCAAAAACAAGTTTCATCCGATTCCCCTCTAGGGGAATAACCGTCACATCCACAGGGCGACTGCGATAACGAACTTGCACAGACGCCTGAATTGGAGTCGTTGGCGGATTAATCGATACCCAATTGACTCGCCCCACGGTACAATCAGGTTGAGTTGCACTGGCGCGATCGCCTACAATGACTCTATTCGCCCCTGCATCAATCGCCACAACGTATAGCGGTTCAGGTGCAGCAATGCCGAGTCCTTTGCGTTGTCCAATGGTGTAATGGTGAATTCCTTGATGCTGACCTAAAACCTTACCGTTGGTATCAACGATGTCTCCCGTGGTTTGGGAAATATACTGATCCAGAAACGTCCGCATTGAACCGTGAGATTCAACCAAACATAAGTCCTGACTTTCTGGCTTCTGTGCCGTCTTGAGTTGATAGTCAGCCGCTAACTGTCGCGTTTGCGTCTTCTGGAGTTCGCCTAAAGGAAATATCGAGGCGGCGAGTAAGTCTTGAGTTAAGTCATACAGGAAATAAGACTGGTCTTTATTCGAGTCTACCGCCCGCAGCAACTGATAGCGATCGCTCTTAGCATCATAGCGAATCCGCGCATAGTGACCTGTAGCAATTTTATCAATGCCTAACGTCTCCCGCGCATAAGCGAGCATCGGACCAAATTTAACTGTTTTGTTGCACTGAGAACAAGGCAAGGGCGTGATTCCCGATTCATACCCCGAAACCAGATAATCGACGATATTTGCCTGAAAAACCGCACGACTATCCACAATATGATGAGGAATGCCCAGTTGCTCACAAATAAACGCCGCATCGACCATTCCCTCAGAACAGCATTGACCCTTGCCTTTCATTAACCACAGGGTCAGACCAACGACTTCATAGCCTTGATGATGTAGGGTAGCGGCGGCAACTGAACTATCAACTCCACCGGATAGACCGACGACGACTTTATTCATGACATCAATGGATAATCCTTTTGAAACATCAATTGTTGATCTAGGCTAACATCCCCACCTGCTCAGTAGTCGGACTTTCATTCAAGTTGACGGTTGAGATTAGGCAACAGGCAACAGGCAACAGGCAACAGTAAGGGTTTGAGGCTTGTTAACATTTCTTCGTACAGCGGACAGAATTTATGTCCAGGTACTTATTTAGGGTTTGCTGCACAACCCTAAAACCATTAGCAAGTCATACCTGTAGTTCACTGCAATACAAATATTACCCTTCTACCATGGTTATCCTTGTTGCGTTGGATCTCGTACCTCAACCCAACCTACTTGCTACCCGTTTAGTCTTCTACTGATTACTTTTTAATAACCCAATCTTAACCTTGTTTTATTTGCTTAACTTAATGTAAATCTATTGAGCAAAACTGTATAATTTAAATCCGAACCTTTTACAAATCGGTGTTAAAATTTTATTTTTAACAGTTGCTAGAGAGAAGAGAGAACCCTTATGGATTCATCGATGTATTCTATACAACAGTCATCTACGCAACTTGAGACATCTTACCCAGAGATAAAGCAATTGAGTGTAAATGCGACGCTGCAAGAATTACCTCTCTATAATTTTCAATTTGAAGCGTCTCAACCTGGAGAGGAAGTGGCTCATATCTTCCAACAAAATCCTGTCTTGCCAGGAGTTATTTTAGTTGAACAGGGGAGATTTATGGGTATACTTTCGCGGCGACGGTTTCTGGAACAGATGAGCAGTCCCTATGGACTGGAACTCTTTTTGCGGCGACCACTCAAATCATTATATCGTTTTGCCCAGACCGAGGTGTTAATCTTAACCGGGGATACCCAAATTGTTACAGCAGCACGCCATTGTTTAGAACGTCCTTCAGCCTTACTCTATGAACCAATAGCTGTGAAGTTAACCACCCAAACCTACCGCCTATTGGACGCCTATCAATTATTGGTGGCGCAGTTGTATATTCACGAACTAGCCACCCGGTTACTCAAGCAGCTTTATCAGGAGTTAGAAGTTGCTAACCTGCAACTAGAGGAATTAGCCAAGTCTGATGGTTTAACGGGGGTTGCCAATCGGCGGCGATTTGATGACTATTTACAAACCTGCTGGAAACAACATTGTGTGGGAAACTCTTGGCTGTCGCTAATTATGTGTGATGTAGATTGTTTTAAATACTACAATGACACTTACGGTCATCAAGCGGGTGATGAGTGTTTACGACAAGTGGCGGCGGCTATCCAGCGTCAAGTTAAGCGTCCCGCAGATTTAGTGGCGCGTTATGGGGGTGAAGAATTTGTGGTCATTTTACCCCTGACTCCTCTCGATGGTGCAACTCAGGTGGCTCAAGCGATTGCAGAAGCGGTGCGGACTTTAAACATTCCCCACGCAACCTCTTTGGTGAGTCAGCGCGTTACCTTGAGTCTTGGCGTCGCCAGTACCATTCCTAGTCCACCCAGATCACCAACAACCTTGACCGCAGCCGCCGATGCTGCATTATATCAAGCTAAATCGACTGGACGCGATCGCGTGGTTGTTTATACCCGTTAGCATTAATTCTGATGGATAACTTCAACCGTCTCTCTTTTATATCAGGGATTCTCTACTTAAATTGGATTAATTGTTCGTGTTTACTTGGTTTTTATTAAAGTTTAATCGTTTCTTAAAGCGATATTAACATTTCAGGGCATCTTCATTTTCTAGAATATTTTGTACAAACCAACTATTAAATCATTTTACAAACCATAAGACAAATAGTTGATTGTGGGTTTATATACAAAATAGAGGTTTAATTGTTATAGCATTATGGTTTCTCTTCAAGACTACTACCCCGACTTATGCGTCTTGCCCCAAACCGAGACCGCTAATCTAACCTTGGATTCCACCATCCGAGAACTCAATCTCTATCAGTTTCAGGTGGAATCGGTTCAACCCGGTAGAGACGTAGCTCAATCGTTTCAATTAAATCCGCTATTACCTGGAGTTATTCTAACCCAACAGAGAAAACTTATCGGGATGATTTCCCGAAGGCAGTTTTTGGAACAAATGAGCAGTCCTTATGGGTTAGAACTGTTCTTAAAACGTCCGCTGCACTCGTTATACCGCTTCGTCAGTGCAGATATTTTAATCCTGAAAGGAGATACAAAAATAGTTGATGCGGCTCGTCGCTCACTTCAGCGTACACCAAAATTTGTTTACGAACCCATTATTGTAGAACTAGAGTCAGGAACCTACCGCTTGCTAGACGTGCATCAATTACTCGTGGCTCAGTCGCAAATTCAGGAACTCACCACCCAGCTTTTGCATGATCAAACTCAAGCTCAAATGATTCAAACCGAAAAAATGGCAAGTTTGGGGCAAATGGTGGCTGGGATTGCTCATGAAATTAAGAATCCAGTCGGGTGTATTACTGGTAATTTTGAATTTTTAGATGATTATTGTGGCAAGTTAATTGAACTCTTGACAGCCTACGCCGCAGAAGTTCCACAGCCATCAGAAGATTTAAGTCAACTCAAAGAAGATTATGAACTCGATTTTATTTTAGAGGATTTACCGAAAATCCTGAAAAGTATGCAATTAGGCTCAGAACGATTAACCAAAATTGTTGGTAGTCTGCAAAACTTCTCCCACATGGATGAGTCGAGACATCAGCCGGCACATATTCATGATTGCATTGAAAGTACATTAATTCTTTTAAATAATCGAATTAAAAAAGGAATTAAAATTATTAAAAATTATGGCGATTTACCATTGGTTAATTGTTCATCTGGTCAACTAAGCCAAGTTTTCATGAATCTGATTAGTAATGCTATTGATGCCTTGAATGAAAAAGCAGAAAAACCTGGGAATGAATCTGGCTCATGTCCGCCTCAGATTGAAATTAACACTCGCCTGGTGCAACAGGATAAAAGGGACTGGGTTTTGGTACAAATTAGTGATAATGGTTCAGGAATAGCACCCAATATTCAAGAGCGGATATTTGAGACATTCTTCACGACTAAGCCAGTCGGAAAAGGAACCGGGTTAGGGTTAGCGATTACTTATCAAATTGTCACTGAGAAACATAACGGACAATTGTTAATGCATTCGCAGTTAGGAAAAGGTACAACCTTTGAAATTTTATTGCCATTAGAGTAATCAATCTCTAGCAAGAAGACATACGTCATGTAGGGGCGACCCGCTTGCACAAATGAACAACGGTGTCCACTCAATTTGATCGGGTCGCCCTTTACTCAAGCCAGTTGGATAGATTCGCTCCATTGTATAAAGAGCGCGATCGCTTCCTCCATCTCCCCCATCTCCCCTATCTCCCTGTCAGCCTCAACGATCAAATTAAATGGGTGACAGCTTACGCTTATGTGGGATCATAGACAATGATGTCCCTTGTTTGCCCAAAGGTTGATCGATGAAACAGTTAATCCAGGGTCTACACGAGTTCCAGACCAATTACTTTACAGCCCACCGGGAGTTATTTGAGTTACTCTCTCAAGGACAACATCCGCGAGTTCTGTTTATTACTTGCTCCGATTCCCGGATTGATCCCAATCTGATCACCCAAACCAAGCCTGGGGAAATGTTTATCATCCGCAATGCGGGTAACATTATTCCCCCCTATGGTGCGACGAATGGTGGAGAAGGTGCAGCCGTTGAGTATGCTATTCATGCATTAGGTATTGAAGATATCATCGTTTGTGGTCATTCCCACTGCGGTGCGATGAAAGGATTGCTGAAACTCAGCAAGCTGGAAGAGGAAATGCCAATGGTTTACGAATGGCTCAAACATGCGGAAGCGACGCGGCGGATTATTAAGGAACATTACCAAAGCTATGAAGGTGAAGACCTGCTTAATGTTTCTATTCAAGAGAATGTTCTTAACCAATTGGAAAATCTACGCACTTATCCGGTAATTCAGTCTCGACTCAAAGCCGGAAAATTGCAACTCCATGCTTGGGTGTATGAAATTGAAACGGGAGAAGTTATGGAATATAACCCGGTTCAAGGTCAGTTCGTACCACCAAGAACCCAATTTGCTAGAGCCACTTGGATTACGCCAGAACAGCAAGAGCGTATTTTTAAAGGGTCTTATTAGTTTTCATTGGTCATTGGTCATTTGTCATTGGTCATTTGTCATTGGTCATTTGTCATTTGTCATTGGTCATTGGTCATTTGTCATTGGTCATTTGTCATTTGTCATT
>NZ_JBKHHI010000275.1:0-9019 GCF_046539235.1 Coleofasciculus sp. | reverse complement strand
GAAAGTGGTATTAGTAATGCTGGTTTGACGGCTAAAGTTTACAATTGGAACGAGCGAACCCGACTGGGAAAAGTGTTTGACTCTTCTACTGAGTTTCGATTACCCAATAATGCTAAACGTTGTCCCGATGTGTCTTGGGTAATTTTGGAACGATGGGAAGCATTATCCCCCGAACAACGGCGACGTTTTCCACCCTTATGTCCCGATTTTGTGATCGAACTTCGTTCTGAAAGTGATTCGCTCACAAGTTTACGTGCCAAAATGGTAGAGTACCAGGAAAATGGTGCCCGTTTAGGGTGGCTGATTGATCCGCAAACACCCTTAGTGGAAATTTATCGACCAGGCGTTGATGTCGAACTGATCAATTTCTCGATTGACGAACCACCTACTCTTTCAGGGGAAGATATATTACCGGGTTTTGTTCTCGATTTAACGGTTATACTGAATCCTTAACGTTATCAGAATTAGGTATAACTTTGCCCTAGATATGGCTAATAATAGAATTAATTCAGTTGGCTAGTACAACCATGGACACTCTAACCCTGAACGTACCCCCCACCGTTGGCTTAACCGACGAACAATTTTATCAACTTTGTGTAGCAAATGAACAATGGCGTTTAGAACTCACCGCTGATGGAGAATTAATTATTATGCCCCCAACAGGTGGAGAAAGTGGCATTCGGAATGCAGATTTGACCACAGATTTGACGCTGTGGAATCGTCGAACCCGACTGGGAAAAGTGTTTGACTCCTCCACTGAGTTTCGCTTACCCAATAATGCCAAACGTTGTCCCGATGTATCTTGGGTAATTCTGGAACGATGGGAAGCTTTATCTCCGGAACAACGGCGACGCTTTCCGCCTTTATGTCCAGATTTTGTGATTGAACTTCGTTCTGAAAGCGATTCGCTCCAAAGTTTACGTACCAAAATGTTAGAGTACCGGGAGAATGGTGCCCGTTTAGGTTGGCTGATCGATCCGCAAACGCCCTTGGTGGAAATTTATCGACCATTCGTTGATGTAGAACAGATCAATTTCTCGATTGATGCACCACCCACACTTTCAGGGGAAGATGTATTACCGGGCTTTGTTCTCGATTTAACGGTTATAATGAATCCTTAGATTTCTGATTCAATCCACTTTATAGCGTTTATCGTTGTGTGAGCGCAAGCCTTCATCTGTGTCAACTTAAGCCACCGGAGAAGGGCGGGTTTAATGTAGGGGCGGGTTTGACTACTATCATTCAGGGTTGCACCCAGATATAACTAAACCCGCCCCGACAAAGTTTTTGCCATAAGTTATAGCAACCGCCATAGCGGTTAGGACACATCTTATGGTAGAGACGCGCTTTTGAAGCGTCTGGAACAATGGTGCCGAAAGTCCTAATCGATGTGTCTACTGCTATATCTGTAAAACCCGCCCCTACAGCACCCTTTGTATGGGTTCACCTCGCGCCTTTAGGAACCGTTATAGAAATCGGGTCAAATCAAAATCGTCGTCAGGAACCTCTTGTTTAAACCGTTGTGCATTCAAAACTAATAATAATCGTTCTGAATAATCTACCGCCCCCCGCAACTCGTCTCGTAATATCTCCAACCCCCCATGGGCATATTCTTCAAAAATATGAATCCTTTCCTCCTCTGCTTTGGCGTCAAAGGAGGAGAGAATTTTGGCATCTTTGGTTTCGACAAGTGCCAAAAGTTTAATCAGGGCGTCATATCCCCTCGACACAAATATTTCTAACCCAATCGGTGCAGGTTCTTTCTTGGCAATCGTTCCTAGAGGCGATCGCTTCTTGCGCTTGACCCCCAACGCCGCTGCAAAGGCGATAACGTCGGCATAAGTTTGAAAGGGTCCGGTTGTCTCGGCTGATGCGGTTAACGCTTTGACTAAATCGGCTTGATCCTTGGCAATTCGGATGCGATTGACACCCATTCCCGTGACATCCTCCTAATTATCGTCATTCGTCATTTGGTCGGGGCGGGTTTTGCAGCCAAGCTAGGGATAACAATCAATATTAGTCCCTAAACCCGCCCCTACACACAGACGTGCCATGGCACGTCTCTACAATCTCCCTCACCCAACACCCTATTGGGTTTGCTGAATGTACAGTAAAATACCCCGCGCGATCGCCTGGGCAATTTGGCTGCGAAATTCTGGTGTGGCGAGTCTCGGCGCATCCTCAGCCCCAGTGACAAAACCTACTTCCACTAACGCAGAAGGCATAGAGGTGCGTCGGATGACAAAAAATCTGCCTTGCTTCACGCCGCGATTCCGCATTCCGGTACTCTGTAATAGACTGTTTTGAATCGCTTCGGCTAGCCCTCGCCCATTGGCATAATAATAGGTTTCCACACCATTCACATCGGGACGACTCATGCTAATCGCATTCGCATGGATACTGACAAATAGGTCAACATTCGTTTGTTGTGCCAGTTGAACTCGCCCTCTGAGGCTAATAAATCGGTCATCCGATCGCGTCAATATCGTTTGTACACCCTGTTGTTCTAAAAGTGCCGCAACTTGGAGAGAAATGGGCAAAATCACGTCTTTCTCCTGCAAGCCACCAATCCCCACAGCGCCAGGATCTTTACCCCCATGTCCCGGATCAATCATCACCACAACGCGACTATTGCGAACCCCAGGAAATACAGTCGGCGGCGGTGAACTCTCTGGCGGTAATCGTTCCGGTGGCGGTACAGGAAGCGCACCCGTTGGTGGTAAAGAGACTCTCGTCTGTCGCAGGGATAGGGCTAAGAGTTGATCGCTGGGTTGATTGAGTTCGCCAATCTGGGTATTTCGATCCGGTTGAACTACAATCACCACGGTACGCGAATCAGGCTGGCGCAGTCTCACCTGGGATAACGGACTATTGACGCCTAGCTGAGGTCCTTGAACTCCTTGGGAAAGTTGAGCATCTGGGATGGTAATTTGGAACTGATTGGCGTTAGGATTCCAATTCCCACTCGCCCGAATCCGTCCATCCGCCCGGATTAATAATTGAGTGCCATTTTGGGCGATGTCCACCGATTCAATGGTGGCGAGACTTGTAGCCGCCGTGGGTTCCCTATCAGATCGTCGCGGCGATAAGCCATCAAGCTGCGACGCCGAAACTCCTCTGGGTAATAATACCAAACCACCCACGGAGCTATAATTGATCTGCCAGTCGGGACTCTCGCGATTCACTCGTAAGGTGATGCGAGTTGGGGATGAGGAACCCGACGGTTGAGATAATTGAATTTGGTTGACCCCATAGCGATTCACCGACACCGTTTGATTCAGTAAGTCTGGGGGTAGGGTAATTCCTTCTACCTCAAACTCAATGGTCCCGCGATCGCGACTTCGTTGCACCTGAATCTCTTTGGCTTCCCCTTCATTGGTGCGAATAAAAAACCCATCCCTTGTCACCTGAATCGGATCAAGTTGCACACTTGACTCTGTTGTGTCAGGAGAGGGTTCCGGTGGTGTGGGGCGAGGTACAGGTTGGGGGGGAGGAGTTGTCGGCGGTAGGGGACGAGGTGCGGTTGTGGTTATCCGCTGCGGTTCAGGAAGTTGTACAAACCACTGTCTCGGTGACGCCCCCCGAAATTGAATCTGTTGGGGGTCTATAGTATAACCCGGTGCAATTTCTACCACAATTCGCGTCGTCTGGCGGTCAAACTGTCCCACCCGAATTTCGCGAATCCCTCCCCCCACCGACTGGCTGACGCTGGAACGTCCCAATGTCGTACCGGGTAAATCGATAACTAGGCGCAGGGGATTGGGAATCAGTTGGGCTGTAGGTTGAACACTACCATCTGTAGTAAATTCCAGTTGATTTTGACTCGCATCAAAACGCCACAGCAGAAGTCTACCGGCTTGTGCGGGTAATGAAACCAGAAACGTACTCCAGAAGCTAATAAGTAGCAGTAGCCACTGAATTTTCCTCATTCCCCTACCCTCACGATTAATCGTCTAACTGCCAATTGCTTGCTCAATTTCAGCTTGGTCTAGTTTACGTCCAATTAGCACTAACCGAGTTTGGCGAGATTCGCCATTGTGCCACAGTCGATCATAGAATGAATCGAAGCGATTGCCGACTCCCTGCAAGACTAGGCGCATGGGTTTATTGGGTACAGACACAAAGCCTTTGATCCGGTAAATCTCCTGCTGTTGCACGAGTTGTTGCAGTTTAGCGATTAGGGTTTTGGCTTCAAAGGGTTGATCGGATATAAATTGGACGGAATTAATCTCGTCGTCATGGTCGTGGTCTTCCTCGGTATCATGATGACTGGGACGGCTATCTAAATTATCCTCGACGGCGGCGTTGAAACCGAGTAAGAGTTCCGGCTGAATCTTTCCCTGATCACAAGGGATAACCTTAACGCCTGTGGGTAATTGATCCTGTAACCAGTCTTTGATCCGAGTTAGCGTCACCTCATCGACTAAATCAACTTTCGTCAGCAAGACTAAATCCGCACAAGCCAATTGGTCTTCAAAGAGTTCCTCTATCGGGGTTTCATGGTCTAAATTGGGGTCAGCTTGGCGTTGGGCTTCTAAGGCATTAATGTCACCGACTAACGTTCCGGCGGCTAACGCTTGACAATCGACCACGGTGATTACTCCATCCACAGTAGCACCGTTGCGAATGGGAGTCCAACGGAAGGCTTGAACTAAGGGTTTGGGTAAGGCTAATCCAGAGGTTTCAATTAGCATACAATCGATGCGATCGCGCCGTTGCAAGAGTTGCTGCATTGTCGGGAAGAATTCTTCCTGAACGGTGCAGCACAGACAGCCATTGGTCAGTTCTACAATATTATCGTTGGGATTGTCCTCTTCATCGCAAATTTGGCAGGAACGCAATAACTCACCATCAATACCCACTTCACCAAACTCATTCACCAGAACCGCTATTTTACGTCCTTGGTTATTTTGCAGTAAATGGCGCATCAATGTGGTTTTGCCAGAACCGAGAAAGCCAGTAATTACAGTTACGGGAATTTTATGCATGATTATTTAACCTCAAGATAAGGGTGGAATTCGTGCCAAAATGCCTTTTTTTAGGGGTTCAGGTCGTTTTGACCAAGGCAATAAACCATCGGGTTGGCTATGATATAAACTGGCACAATCTAGGATAGCCGCTGCTGTTTGGGGTAATGTCTCTACATCGATGGGTAAATCCCCAAATAGATACGTATGTTTACCCAAGGCGGCTAAGGAAACCGCACAAGGGCGACTACAAGCACTCATACATTCAACTGGTTGAAGTTTAAATTCATCTCGGAGTGACCAGTTTTGGTGGAGTTCCTGCAAGGGTTCTAGCAGTTTTTCGCCACCACTTTGACCAACTCGCTTGCCATCTTTCCAGGTACTGGCGCAGGTTGTACAGACAAATAAGGTATGTTGATTCATGTTGATTTTACCTTCGTACATTCATACATTCGTACATTTCGTACATTTCGTACATTCGTAGGGGCGAAGCATTCGCATACAGACGTTTCGGTTTTCTGTCAACCTCCCAACGCAAATACTTCTCCCAAACACGTTCAAATAATACACATCAAATCTGCCCATTGATAGGCAAAGTTTAGAGCATGAGTAGCAATCACTAGAGTTGTTCCAGCGGCGTTTAATCATTAATGTCAACAATGGCGAAATCCTTGTCGTAGTGTGAGCATCTTGCTCACTATTAATACCCAATTGAAATGCATGACAGCTTATACGGGTGAATTAAGGGAATAGAGAACATGGAATAAACAACGAATGACAAGTGACAAATGACGAATGACAACTAACCAACTCAACACCTAACAATCCCCCACAACCCAAAACGGCTTCCACTGCATAGCGTTTGGAGTAGCGATAGTGATGGAGTAAACCGACGGGAAATTCTCCAGTAAATCCTCGTGCTGCCAATCCCAGGGAAAATTGATGATAGCGTTGTAATGTCCGCCCAAATAGTTGTCCAACCAGTAGTCCTAAACTATGCATCGTTAAACGCCAAGTGCGATAGCCATTTCGCGCCTGTTGTGCTAATTTTAACTCCCTTGCTGTTTTAAGCAAGATAAACACAAAGCGATACATTAATAGAAGTATATCCGTGAGGATAACTGGTACATTCAGCCGTCGCATCGTCTGCACAATTTCGATAAAGGGGACAGTACAAAGGATAAAAAACAGACAAGACACACAAGCTAGCGATCGCATGAACACAACGCCAGCTTGTTGACTACCACGGCGACTGATATAGAGATACCAGGAACCCAGATTCATCCCACCCAATTGATCCGTTTGGGCAAACTCAATTTGAGTCGTGGGGGCGATATTTACGATTAAAGCGGGTAAACCCATGAGTAAGAATAGAGAAGCTAGTGCGATTAATCGTAAGTAAATTCTGCCGTGGATTCCGGCATAACCTACCGTCCATATCCCCATCCATAATACAATCAGAAATTGAGTCGGTGCATGGCTAAAAAGAGCAATAAACAACACCACCAACGCGAATCCCAATTTCTGGGCGGGGGGAAGATAACGCAGACGATTCCGGTACGCGATCGCATCAATTTCCAGAGTCATGTTAATTTATTCAGACTGTTGATTCCGTTCCGATCTCCCTTTGTATCGTCCAATAACAAAGCCGACTATTCCCGCACCAATTGCCCCCTGGGAAACAAATAGCAGGGATTCCGTTTCGCCACCAGGCGGTTCAATTAAGGGTTCAAACCAAGGTTCATAGTCAGGATTAACCTCGCCAATTGCCGCTTCAGCTTCACCATCAGCCCCGCCAAATTCCGAGTCCCGAACGATTAACAATGGCACAATGGCGAGCAGGACAACTCCTAATACCAATACCCAATTATTCCACCCTGTTTTTTCCATTTTCACCGTTTAATAACCTCCTTTAACCAAATTCAATAATGCTAATTCCTCGCGACTGTAGGACATTAGCCAGTTCCACACCAAAACTGTTAATAATCCTTCACTAATTGCCAAGGGAATTTGAGTCACCGCGAAAATCCCAGCAAACTTGAGAAATGAAGCCATAATTCCGCCAGTTGCGGCGGGAAATGCCAGCGCTAACTGGAGAGATGTAACCACATACGTGATCAAATTCGCCAAAGCAGTGGCTAGAAAAATAGCGAATTTCTGCAGCCCACTCACTTGCATAATTAAGCGATAGGTGCCATAAGCGATAAACGGTCCCACAACTGCCATAGAAAACGCATTTGCCCCCAATGTCGTCAACCCGCCATGTGCCAGCAGCAGGGCTTGAAATAGGAGAACTAAACTCCCCAATACACTCATCGTTAATGGACCAAACAACACCGCACCCAATCCTGTTCCTGTGGGATGGGAGGAACTTCCGGTTACCGACGGTATTTTTAAGGCGGATAAGACAAAAGCAAAGGCACCAGATAGCGCCAGCAGCACTTTTAATTCTGGGTTTTGCTGGGAGATTTGTGTGATTGAACGCAGTCCAAGAATAAAAAAGGGCAGAAAGACAACCCACCAGAAAATTGCCCAACCTGAGGGTAAGAAACCTTCCATGATATGCATGGCAAAGGCGGGCTGTGGGGCAAAGATAATTAAGCCCAAACTTAACCCAGCGATTAAGACTAGATTGATTGTCCGTTTTTTTCGCTTCATTGGTCAAATTACCTCTATGCGTAGGGTGTGTTAGCGTAGCGTAACGAACCTCGGTATTTTTCGGAGAATTTGATCGCATTCCAGGTGAGAACACTGTGTATCAAACCTAGGGCAATTCCCCAAACAGCAGGCTAGGGCATTTTTTCCGGTTAGCGCGACGATCATTGTTGCTAGTATTAAGCTGGCTTTTTGCCCTACTATCCCATTATTCATGAAGCTTTTCTCCTTTGAGTAAATCAGTAGTTTGATTGCGTTGTCCTGGTTATCAATGATTAGGAATTCCTAACGGACAGCTAAAGGCTTGCCATGGGACGAACCTCTTACTTGACTCTTGTACTCACCTATGCGTAGGTAAGGACAAGAGACTTTTGGTTAACGAATCATTCCGTTTTCGTTCAAACAAGTTGAGGCATACCCATTAACCCGACTCTCGATCAGGCATCAGGGCGTTCTGTAGCGATCGCCTCACAGGTTGTAATTGTGGCAAATTGAGACTATGCACCATCCGTACCTCGCAGATGAATGTTAACGTTTCGTCCACGTCGGCGGGCATTCTGACTCAGAAATCCGGGTTGGTTTCATCACAGTTGCGGGACAGCGCCGGATTTACACCGAACTTTCCCCGTTACCTCTAATGGCTGATCCCCATTAGAACCGACCGAGATTAATACTTTACCATGTCGGTTCGGCAAGGACTACCCTTTTTCGCTTTTCGCTCAGTGGCGGGATTTCCTCCTGACCACAAAACCTGTACCAAAAGGATAAGCTGGTTTTATCGGGATGATTAGCTCAATCTATAAAACTGGGGATGATCACCCGATGTCGTGGGATTTTCACAGGGGAGAACATGATTAAATCCTGGATGGTAATTGGGACTGTAACCTTGCTAGTGGCGTTGGCGGGTAACTGGTTAACGTCCGATGATGTGCGATGGTTCAACCGCCTGCGCCGCCCCCGATGGTTGACATTTGAGTCGGCGATTCCTTTCATCTGGACGGTTATTTTTATTTGTGGGGGATGGTCTGCTTATGTGGTATGGGAAAGTAAGCCAGGGCGTCCTCAAACATGGCTGGTTTTGGGGTTATATTTGCTGTTGGAAATAGTAACAATTGCCTATACGCCAGTAATGTGCCGACTTCGCAGTCTCAAGGTGGGTACGATGATTGGGGGGGCGGGGGCTATATTGAGTATTATTTTGGCAATTTTAGTTTATCCTATCTCAGTTTGGGCATCGGTTTTGCTGTTGCCTTATATTATTTGGAGTCCGATTGGAACCTACACGACTTGGGCGATGATTCGACTGAATCCGGAAGCGGAATAGGTATGGATTGAAGTGTATTTAATTGAGAATATATCACCTTGGGTTATCCTGTAGGGGCGACCCGCTTGCACAA
>NZ_JBKHHI010000274.1:0-9025 GCF_046539235.1 Coleofasciculus sp. | reverse complement strand
GTTCGTTGAATTTGGCGCGAATGGTTTCCACCCGTTTGCGGTTTACGCCTAAATCGGATTGTCCTAAACGCGATGCTGAACGAACATGGATAACATTCGCCCCTTCATCTAGGAAAAATTCCACGTCATCGACGAACCCGATCAGCTTCGTGGAGAATTCGGCGTAGAGATAATTCTCAGTTTCCGTGATAATTTTGGTTTTTTCCATGTTTTCAATCACGGTTTTCAGGTCAGCTATTGCCTTAGCTGGTGTTGATTTGTAGGTTAATGGCTCAATTTTATGTTGAGCATCTTCAGCTTGACTATTGACACAGTTTGGGGTTTCGGGACAGGCAGTTAATTTCCCTGACTCAACACCAAGATTCGTGGGTCGTTTTCCAGCAAACATCTCTCCTCCTGAAACAGTTAAGGTTACGCCTATAGAACAGGCAACAATGAAAATTAAAGCAATCAAGACGATCAAAATAGCTTTAAGTGGTGATCGCTTTTGCGCCTCTAATGTCATAGTGTTTGTCCTTTGTCATTCGTCATTTGTCCTTTGCCTTAATTAATCATTCAGACCGGGTGGGTTTGAGGGATAGCAAAAGGCAGAGGGTAGAAGGCTCCAAGGCAGAAGGTTTATTAATCCTTGAGCCAAGGGAATAGTCACAGTTTTACCCATCAAACCTCAAGGCTTGACCGCGTACATCTGTGTGCAGTTTGCCCCATTCATAAGCCACTTTACCCCCAACAATAGTGATCACCGACCATCCGGTTAAGTTCCAGCCTTCAAAGGGACTCCAGCCACATTTAGTTAATAGTTCCTCTCGCCGCACCGGACGGTAATTTTCTAAGTCTACTAAGACCAAATCGGCATCATAACCGGGAGCGATCGCGCCTTTGTTGGGAATGCGATAGGCTTTAGCTACAGCCGTAGACATCCAGTTGGAAACTTGGGCAAGGGTACAGCGTCCTTGTATGGCTTGGGTGAGCATTAAGGCTAAGGATGTCTCCACTCCTGGCATTCCCGATGGACTATCCGGATAGGTTTGGGCTTTTTCGTCTAGGGTATGAGGGGCGTGATCCGTGGCAATAAAGTCAATGACGCCATCTAATAGCGCTTGCCAAAGGGTGGCATTATCCTGGGGCGATCGCAAGGGGGGATTCATTTGCGCCAATGTGCCGATTTTCTCATAGGCGCTGGTATTTAGCAACAGGTGTTGGGGTGTGACTTCAGCCGTTACCCAAGTGGGTTTATCTCGACGGAGTAACTCGGCTTCCTCCCCGGTAGACAGATGCAGAATATGCAGCCGTCGCTGATACTTTTTCGAGAGTTTTAGCGCCAGTTGAGTCGCATTTAGGGCGGCTTGATTATCCTGAATCTGGGAGTGAATCGCCGGATCATTAATTCCAGCAAATTTTTCCCGCCGTTCCCGGATTCGCTCTTGATCTTCGGCATGAACAGCAATCAGCCGGGTTCCCTCGGCAAAAATGGGTTCTAGGGCTTCCTCGCTATCCACTAATAGCCCCCCCTTCATCGAACCCATAAATATCTTAATCCCACAGGTCGGCTGTGCCTCACGCAGATCCGGCAAATTTGCTGGCGTCGCGCCAATAAAAAAGCCGTAGTTAACTAAGCACTTCTCGGATGCCCGTTTCAGCTTATCGTCTAAGGCGGCTTGAGTTGTGGTTAGGGGGCGAGTGTTGGGCATTTCCAGAAATGAGGTAACACCTCCCTTGGCACAAGCACAACTGGCGGTAAATAAGTCTTCCTTATGTTCTAAGCCCGGTTCGCGAAAATGAACTTGTGGATCGATGACTCCCGGCAACAATGTTAAACCTGTCGCGTCGATTTCCCTATCTGCCGAAGCTGAGATGTCTGGGGCAACTTGGACAATTTCTCGACCACGAGTGAGGACATCTCCCAGCAAAATGTCCCCTGTGGGCATGAGAATACGAGCATGGCGGATTAATAAGCAAGAGTCAGAGGACATAAGAAAATGCTAAAATTCCCAATAGCTTCAGTATTCCTACTTTAAAGCGAATTTTGTCCAGTTACTAGAGGAACCGCTTTGGTTACAACCGCTTCGGTTACATTGGAAGAGATGAGCCTACTAATCGGCTGATTTTCCTCCGCTGATTTTCCTCCATCGTCTTTTCCTCCATCGTCCAACTCGTGATTGCTTAAGGTGATTCAACGGCTATGACTCGTGCCCAAAATCGAGACTCGGAAAAACAATCGGTACAAAAGCCAGAAAATCCCTGGGTAGAGGGATTAAAGACCATTGGCTTGAGTGTTTTTCTCGCGATCGGGATTCGCAGCTTTGTGGCAGAAGCGCGGTATATCCCTTCGGGTTCTATGGAACCCACTCTACAGATTAACGATCGCTTGATTATTGATAAGATCAGCTATAACTTCCGTCAACCCCAGCGCGGAGATATTGTGGTCTTTTCTCCCACAGAGGCGCTCAAGCAGCAAAATTTCCAAGACGCCTTTATCAAGCGGGTGATTGCTCTTCCTGGCGAAACCGTGGAGGTGAAGGGAGGACGAGTCTATGTCAATGGTCAATCCTTGCGGGAACAATATATCGAAGAGGAACCCGAATACAGCTACGGACCGGTGACTGTGCCTGAGGACAACTATTTGGTGTTGGGAGATAATCGCAATAATAGTTACGATTCTCACTATTGGGGTTTTGTCCCGCGTGAAAATATTATTGGACGAGCGATCGTCCGCTTTTGGCCCCTCAATCGGGTAGGTGAAGTCGATGTGATCGAATCTGTGGCTCCAGAAGCATCTCCTCCAACCCAGATGCAACAGCCAGTAGACTAAAACGTTTTCGGTGAAGCTTGCAGGAAAGCCGAGGAGCAGGGGAAGGGGAGAAATTTCTCCCCTTTTCTGTATGACCTGATACCCATGTCATAACTCAACGGAAATACAGAATCTAAAGAAAAAATTTAAACAAAAATATAATGCTAAACTTTTTATAAAGAATGGAGAAATTTACTATACTTATGAGGGGAATTCATCGCGCACATCGGGAAAAGATCGCACGTCTATGCGCCCCTACGTCGCCTCAATTACCGGGTAGTGAATCCGAATCTGACTGTTCTGTATATTGACGAATATACCTCAAGGGTTGCGATCGCACCTATCCAGGGTACTCCTGCACCTTGGTGGGAAAGCTAGCACTCCCCCCACCCTGACTTATGTAAAGATTCTGTAAAGATTAAACACTTAACATAAAGACTTGATAAAGATGTAAATTATTAAAAAGCAATTAACCATTTCTTTACAAAACTTTGGCAAAATATATTTGTACTCAAAAAGAATAGAAATACTACCAAGTAAGCGGCTTTGTATCTGTAATTTAGGTTACAAAAAAGGACGAAAAAACGAGAAGAGGTCAATTGCGCCGTGATAGCGCTGTGCATAAATTCCTCGATTCGCTTTCTCTTCCCGTTTATGCCCTAGCTGAGGATTACACCTGAACAACCTGAGTTTTTTGTTAATTAAACATGGCTAACTTTACACTTCAGTTATTACATGCTGCCGACCAAGAAGGGGGAATCCCAGCGATAGACGACGCGCCGCGTTTTTCGGCTGTCCTCAATGCCCTGAAAACTCAAGATATTGATGGTATCCCTGGGGTTGACTTTCCCAATACCCTGGTTTTATCGTCTGGAGATGCCTATATTCCGGGTCCCTTTTTCTCCGCCAGTAGAACCGCGTTTGGTGGTGCTGGACGAGGCGATATCTTAATCCAAAATGAGTTAGGCTTTCAAGCGATCGCCTTTGGTAACCATGAATTTGACCTGGGTACGGGTGCGATCGCGGATTTGATTGCGGCGGATGGTGATTATCCGGGAACTCAGTTTCCCTATCTCAGCGCCAACCTGGATTTTAGCAGTGATGAAAAATTAGCGCCCCTTGTGATGGCGGATGGACAAGAAGCCGACACCATTCCGAATAGTATTGCAGGCAATACCATTATTACTGTGAATGGGGAACGCATTGGTGTTGTTGGTGCCACTACACCAACCTTACCCCAGATTTCCTCTCCCGGTGATGTCGGCGTTGCGCCGATTGAATTTGATTCCGCCAATCCCGCCGATATTCAGGCGTTAGCCACAGAAATTCAAGACTCGGTCGATACCCTGCTGACTAATAACTCAGATATCAATAAAGTCATCCTGCTGGCGCACATGCAGCAGATCGGGATTGAAGAACAACTGGCTAGCGCTTTGGCAGATGTAGACATTATTGTCGCTGGGGGTTCCAATACTCTGCTAGCCGATGAAACGGATCGCCTCCGCGCTGGAGATGAAGTGGAAGGTGCTTATCCTATTCTCAAGACAGCGGCTGATGGTAATCCCATTGCTGTGGTTAACACCGATGGGAACTATAAATACGTGGGTCGCTTGGTGGTTGACTTTGACGAGAACGGTGTAATTATTCCGGATAGCATCGACCCTACTATCAGTGGTGCTTACGCCACCGATGAGGAAGGCGTCGCCGCTGTGGGTGGCACTCCTGACCCGGATATTGTGGATATTACCCAGACGTTGCGGGATGTCATCGCCAGCCAAGAGGGTAATATTTTTGGCAATACCGAGGTCTTTCTCAATGGGACGCGCAGCGATGTCCGCACCCAAGAAACCAACTTGGGAAATCTCACCGCCGATGCGAACCTGGCGATCGCGCAAGAGTCTGACCCCAGTGTAGTCATTTCCCTGAAAAATGGTGGCGGGATTCGGGATAACATCGGTTTCGTCACCTATTCCCCTGGTTCAACAGAACCCGAAGATATACTCAAACTCCCGCCCCAACCCAACCCCCTCGCTGGTAAGGAAGAAGGAGATATTTCTCAACTGGATATTTCCAACTCCCTCCGCTTCAACAACGGGTTAACCTTAGTCACCGTCACCGCCCAAGAACTCCTGGAGATTATTGAACATGGTGTTTCCCAGACAGAACCCGGTGCAACGCCAGGGCGGTTTCCCCAAGTTGGGGGGATGGCGTTTAGTTTTGATGCTGATTTGCCCGTCGGCGATCGGGTTCAATCCCTGGCGATTCAGGATGGTGATGGTAATGTCACGGATGTGGTTGTTGCCAATGGTGAACTGATCGGCAATCCCGATCGCAGCTTCCGCATGGTTACATTAGCCTTTCTCGCCGGTGGTGGCGATGGTTATCCTTTCCCGATGGGAGACTCTGCCAATCAAGTCAACTTGGCACAAGCCGACGATGCACCTCGCACAGGGGTAGCTACGTTTGTGCCGGATGGTTCTGAACAAGATGCGTTAGCGGAGTATTTGGCAGACAATTATAGCCAAACGCCCTTTGATAATCAAGATGTACCTCCTGCACTCGACACTCGCATTCAAAATCTAGACGTTCGTAGCGATACCGTCCTCGGTGAAGGCGTGATCGCGGGAACGGATGCGGCAAATACCCTGGTTGGTACCACAAATCAGGATTTAATTCTCGCCTTTGCCGGGAATGACCTCGCTGCTGGTGAACTCGGTGATGATGTGATCCGAGGTGGCGATGGTGATGATGTACTGCGGGGGGATCACAATAGCCGCAGCGCCCAAGTGGGTAAAGCTGGGGGTGATGATATCATCTACGGGGGTGCAGGGAGCGATCGCATCGGTGGTAAGAGTGGTAACGATACCCTATTGGGTGAAGCCGGTGATGATCAAATCTGGGGCGATGATGGCGATGATATTATTTACGGCGGTTTGGGTAATGACACCTTAACCGGCGATGATTTCTCCGGTGGTCAAGGGAGTGATACCTTTGTTTTGGCTGTAGGAGAAGGGACGGACACCATTGTTGATTTTGAAGTGGGAACTGACGTGATCGGTTTGGCAAATGGTCTCACCTTCGGTCAGTTGTCCTTTAGTGAACAAGATGGGAATACCTTAATTAAGTCGGCAGATGATACGGTGTTGGCTATTCTCAATCAGGTGAATGTCGATCATTTAACCGAGACTTCTTTTAGGGTGTTTTAAAACCGGATTCATCCCACGCTGTAATTTTAATTCAGCGTGGGGTACTGATCGCCGGATCAGCTAACGTGCCTTGATCCAAAGATACAAAAAACTGTCTGATCTTGTCGTCTCGTAAGTTCAACCATTTCTCTAAATGTCTGCTATAGGCTTTTGCCTTGTCTTTCCCATCCGGATTATTTAATAGCACCGTTATTGCTTGGTTAATCTTATCTGGATTAATAGTCGTTCGACGGATTCTCTTGGCAAAACCTTTTCGCACCAGACAGTCGAGATTGTATTCTTGTTCGTACATCATTCCCACCCCCACAACGGGTTTACCCGCCAACGCTGCGGTCATCACGGTGCCAATACCGCCATGAATCACAGCGATGTCAGCCAGCCGATTCACCGGCAAAGCAGGTAGCCAATCGGTCAGAAGCACATTAACCGGAACGTTTATATTTAAACCTTCTGTTTTTCGCTGCATCGGGGAAATCACATTAAAGGGTTGCTCCCTAAACCCTTCTACTATTGCTTTGATTACAGAAGGTCGTCCAGAACTGCCCATGGAAAAATAGACTAGAGGTTTATCTTGATTCACCCATTCAAGTACGGCTTGGGGGATTTCTTTATCCAAGTTTGCAATTAGCGGACCAATATAATAGTAGGATTGGGGTAGTTTTTCCAATCCGGAAAAGTCGTCTGGTTCAGCCAATAAATTGTAATCGCCTTGCCAAAGTTCGTAGATGTCTTTGAGGGGCTTAACTTGATAGTCCTGTGCCACTGTATTCAACGGTTTGAGAATCGCCCTGCTGAAATAAGCAACAGCCCGCTTGGTTAGCCATTGCAACACAGTTTCTGGTAGGTGTCTAATCAGGGGACGCTCAAGATCATCCATATAGGAACCCAGTCCCTGATCAATTATCGCTTCCATATCCCAGGTGGATTGTGTCAGCCACACCAAGGGTATTTTTGCCACACGACGGGATATTGTTACCGTGGTATTGAAGCCTGTAATCGCGGCGAGAGGACGCAGGTTTTGCAGGAAAGCTATTTCATTTTTCACTCGTTCGCGGGTTTCTGTTAAAGAAAAAAATGATCCCAGTTTCTCTCCTTGATCAATCTGATAGAGATGTTCGATTTTCTGGGGGGTCAGGCGAGGCGACAACTTCGTCAGCGCAAATCCTGCATCTTCAATGAGTGGTTCAAACTGTCCTCCGTAGCTAGCAAAGTATACATCAAACCTGTGGCGACATGCTTTTGCCACTTCCAGTGTTCGCGTAGTTTCCGCTAAATTCCATGTGGCTGGGAAAAATACTAAGGAGTTGGATGTATTTGTTTCTTTCATTCTCTGAAAATAGGGTGATAATAAAGTTTTATGAATTTAGCTAAAGTCGTACATTGTAATGCTTGTAGGTTGGGAAAACGCAAGGAAACCCAACTGATCTGGTTCCAGAGGCTAGGTTTTGCTCAAATCAAGCAGATTAATCGTAGATAGGCAGGAATTTACTCCTTGTAAAGATAGCGCAATCCTAAATGTTGAGCGATTTTTTCCCAAAGCACTTCTTCACGGAAAGGCTGACCGATAAAATCATTGCAGCCAACTGATAAAACCTGAGAAATATCTTCAGAAGAATCACTAACAAGCAAACCAATAATCACAGTGGCTTGTTCTTGAGAAAAACTGCGGCGGAACTTCTCGACAGAGCGAATTCGGCGAGTGGCTTGATAGCCATCCATTATCGGCATTCGCATATTCATTAAAATTAGGTGAGGCAAATAGCTGGAGCGAATGTCCACCGCTTCCTGACCATTTTCAGCTTCGCGAACACAAAAGCCGATAGATGTCAGCATCTTAACCAAAAAAACTCGCATCTGTGGACGATGTTCCACCAGCAAAACCCGATAGTGGGGTTGATTGGGTGCTAGTCTAATCACCTGGCGATTGTTTTGAGGGGTCTGAATTTTATCGGCTTTGGCAATGGCAATCTGACTATCATAAGCCGATGTTGTGTTTTTCCCCAAGAGAATCTGATCAAGTAATTCCGATAGATGTTCCCCTGAATGCTTAATCACACCTAAATAGTGCTGGTGTTGAGGAGAAAGGGATGATTCGCGGCTCATCAGTTGGCTGAAGCCAAGGATAGTACTCAGAGGGGTGAGCAGTTCGTGACTCATGTTAGCTAAAAATTCACTTTTCGCCCTGTTCCCTGCATCAGCCGCTTCTTTCGCTAGGGCGAATAAGCGGGATTGAGCTAAAAGCAAAACATGCATATTCAGCAACCGTCGCTGTCCATCTTCTCTTTCAATCATAATCGGCTCATAAGCTAACGATGCAGGACGATTTAGCGCTAAGTTTACGGCTTTTTCTATGGAACAAGTGTTACTCAGCAGCAGGTACTTTTCGGCTAATTTTTCGGTATTAAAAATCCCTTCTGTTTTGGCAATCATTTTCCACAACGAGCGAATCGGGCGTTTGAAGAACGTCTCTAACCCATAAGGACGACTGAGCCACTCAAAAAATTGGGTTCTGGAAATTACGCCGATAATTTGATTCGCATCCGTAATGATCACACCGGGTAGTTCTGCATGCTGCTGGAATTCTTGGGCGACAACCTGACCTAATGTGGTTAATTCCACTTGAAAGTCATGGCTAGGGAGGTGAGTCAAGGTTGAATCGAGTGTCAGCTTATCTAATTGTTGAACAAGCACAATTCTAATTCAGTTTTTTAGGGTTTACTCAAGTTAGTAGATTGATGCACTTGATTGACTTGGTGATAGTTTTATTTTTGACTACAGTAAAGTTTATTTTGGGGATCAAATTGATTATAACAAATGGATTTTATTTCTATAATTGGTTTAATATAAGCTTCAAGGAAATAGCCATAGTTTTTACTAAGGCTTTTTAGAGTTAAGATTGAATTAATTTTCGCTTAATGGCTGGTTGTTATAAAATCTTTAGCTAACGCGAGAGCGTCTATTCGGTAATAAGTAGTCGGACAAAACTAAAGTTGACGGTTGAGATTGGGAAACTCACGGGCTGGGAACA
>NZ_JBKHHI010000273.1:0-9040 GCF_046539235.1 Coleofasciculus sp. | reverse complement strand
TTAATGTACTGACACTGAATCCACTAAAAAACTCTTTTGCTTATAGGGTTGCTGACAGGGAAACGGCTGTTCAATAAACCAGTGTTTACACCCATCTGGCGACAGAGACGAAACTTGACTTCCCGCACTTTCAAAGGCACCGTGCATACAAATATTCCCCTTGTGTTCTCGTAAAATTGATTGTGCTGTCTCAACAGAAAACTTACCTTCATTCAATCGGCACAACTGTCTAACTCGCCCTTCTCTAGAATCAATGGATAACGATTCCGAAAATCCCCCTTCAGAAAAAATTCTGGCAAAATCAAAATCATCCTCTCCAGTACACCATCCCTGATTTACCGCATAGTGAATCACATCTGGATGGCGCAGATCACCCGAATTCCGAATACTGAGATTATTAGAAATTGAGCGAGTTTCTTGCTGTACTCGTTCAGCTACCCAATACTCGCCTGCGGTTTCTAATACCCAGGCTTCTTGGTAGTCTGCCAAAATAAATGAATTATGATAATTCATGGCAAAGTTTTCGGCACAATTTCCGCCTTGTCCATATTTATTGAGCAAGGAAGTGATGATATGAAGTGCGTCTAAAGCTGTTTTGCCGCGTTCTAATCCTAAGCGAACTAAATCCATACCCAGCAAACCTTTGATTTTATAGGGTTCAACTGTCCAAACGGCTTCATTGCCAATCACAACGCCACATTCATTTGCCCCCATTTCTGCGCCCCACATCCATCGGGGTTTGGAGAGGAGTACGGCGAAGGTTTTCTCAACTTGTGGAATTGAAATATAGGTGCATTCAACGTTCTGGTTTGAGTTGTAGTTTTTGGCGGGAATGACGACAACATCTTGAATTTCTCCTTGGGGGCGATCGCTATTTTTCCCGAAAATAACGTTACCGTTGGCTGTTGAGTTGGGTAAGGCAACAAATGTATCACACATGAGGTTTATTTGCGATTTGATTTTCTAAACAGATAAGGGTTAGTGTAGAGACGTAGCATGCTACGTCTCTACAAGGTTATGATGTGTGGCAAATATTTTGATACATTATTCATTATAGGAAGGGAGGCAGACGTTTAGGGCGAAGACAGCGCAACTACAAGCGCAACTATGAGCGACTTCGCCTTGCTTTTATTAAGAAGGCGTTGGCTTTTTCATAATCCGGGCGTTCGGGTAATGAGGTTTTTCTCAAGGCTTGATCAAACTGATGATGCAACGCTAACCGCCAAGCATTGACCTCGTTCCAATCCATTTCTCCCTGACGAATCCCTAGCAACTGCTGTCGATAGTCATCGACTTTAACCGGAACAAAGCCTTCTTTAAGAATAGTAATCCCCGATAATAATAAACGGATCAGATGCATGGCATGCTTTAAGCGAACCTGTCCTTTGGTGCGGAGATCTTGCTCCATTTTTTTGAATTGGGACATCACATAACCGTTATAGGTTTGATAGACTAATTGCGAGAGAAACATTTCTCGTTGGTCTAGCAAGTCTTCGGCTAAGGGTGTTGCTGTCTCAACTAAGGGCGTATACAAGCATTCTAAAACATTAGGATTGGCTTTAAGTGCCAAAATTAAAAACTTTTGCAGTTCCCAATAACATTCCTGATTTTCCTTGTTTTCCAACTGTTCAGGAATGCCGTAAAGTGACCAGTGAATATTAGCTGGTGGTAAGTAAATCCCCCGACGGTCAATATCTGAGGTTTCCTGATCTAAACCAAACGCTCTAGATCCGACAATACAACGATAGATGACATATTCGTATAAATTGTAATCACTCAGGCTATCGGCGGCTTGCTGTAATCCTTCGTTTTGAAAATGCTTACGGATACTAAATTCCTGTCGATTTAGAGTGATTTCAACGTTGTTCGGTAAACGGATGCGATAGGCATGGGAATTATCAGTTGGCGATTTAACGATAACACCAACCGCACCGCGTACACATAAGGGTTCATTGGCAGAATTTTTGACCTCGACACGACTGACAACTTGCGTACCGACTGGCAGGATTAAGTTAGGATTCATGGAGCACTCTATAAGCTGTCATGCATTTAAATTGAGTATAGGTAGTGAGCAAGATGCTGACAGGATAAGGGTTTTTCTGAGAACCGTCTGCCATCTACCTTTGACACAGCGATCGCGGATTGTCCTAAACTGATACCAAACACCGATCATTAATCAGGGCATGGGGCAGAAACGGGCGATAGTATGTGGATATTATGGCAAGGGCAATGGGGGTGATGAGGCGTTACTGGCGTCGTTGCTGCAAATGTTGCCTAAATCGATAACACCAGTGGTGCTTTCAGGTAATCCGAACCAGACAAGTAAACGCTATGGGGTAGAAACCTGCGATCGCACCTCAGCATTTCGTGTCCTAGAAGCCTTTAACCAAGCCGATAGTTTTATCTGGGGGGGTGGGAGTTTAATCCAAGACGCCACCAGTGCCATGAGTCCAGTGTACTACAGTGGTTTAATGGGATTAGCTCAACAGCGGGGCTTAAAAACCATTGCCTGGGCGCAGGGAATAGGTCCGTTGCAGCGCCCTCTGACGCGCTGGATGGCACGACAATGTTTTCAGGGGTGTAGTGGGGTCAGTGTCCGCGATCGCACCTCAGCCGCCCTCCTAGCCGATTGGCAGGTGCCGTTTCGGGTTGCCCCTGATCCAGTCTGGGCATTAGACTCAACCCCAGTCGCCGGATTATGGGACTTACCAGCACCGAGAGTCGCCGTCACCTTGCGATCGCACCCCCATCTTACCCAAGAGCGTCTCGCCAACCTCACCCAAGCTCTGATCGCCTTTCAAGGAGCCACCAAAACCTGTATACTACTTGTGCCATTTCAGGCATCTCAAGATCTGAGCATCGCCCAATCCATTGCCTCCCAGCTTCCGGATACCCATCAGATTTTTCAGCTCGAGGAACCCCAACAATTAAAAGGATTGTTTCGCGGGGTAGAAATGGCAATTGGGATGCGCTACCACAGTTTGATTATGGCAGCAGCCCAAGACTGTCGCTGTTTTGCCCTAAGCTATGACCCGAAGGTTGATTCCCTAATGGCAGAACTCGACTTGCCGGGATGGAAGTTAACCGACATACCCGATGATCCGAATGCGATCGCCCATACCTGGATCGATTACTATGCCAATGGTAATCCCAAAAGCCGCGATCAAATCCAATCCTTAATGGATCGGGCGTTGATGCATCAAGATTTGTTGGTAGACATCCTGCTCAAGGATTAAATTCTCCCAGCACAATTTGTAATCTGGCGAGTTTTATGCCTTACTTTGGAAAGGAGTGACAAACAAAGGAATATTAACTCACCCTGACTCCGATCTATACCTAGACTTAAAACCCAAGATACTGGTTGATATCAATAACAACTTAAAATTTATAACCCCTAATTCATAATTAGGTTGATTTGTGACCCTCTGGATGAAGAGCTATGAGTGATTCTGACACCCCCAATAAAGAGCCTCTCCCGGAGTCCAGTGAATGGACAGATGAGAGTGCTGAACCTAACCCTGATCAGCAAGAGAATCCTGCATCTGAAACACTGATCAACCTCTTTCAGATATCCAATAGGAATGAGGATGAACCACAGCCAAAGGTTGAAATCGACCAAACCGTCGAGTCAGACTCCACGCTAAACGTTGAGGCAGAAACAAGCTATCCTGAATCACTCCCCACCCTGGCAGAATCTGGCAACAAAGACGCCGATTGGTTTGCCCTTGCCCAAAAAATGCGCCAGCGCAATCGCCGCTTGCTGGAACAAATTGCCCAACTACAGAACGCCCTGAGTGAAAAACAGGACGCCTTAAACGCCGAGATGGTGCGATTGCAAGAGCAGGATAGTCTGATTGTCCGTCAAGGCGAGGAACTTAACACCCTGCAAGAGCAATTAACTCGTCTGTTCCATACCCTAGAATCCTCCCATCAAGCCGCAACTCGCCAGCAAATTCTGATTGAAACCTTGTCCGAGCAACTACAAAGTTCTCAAGAACGAGTGGCACAACTAGAACGTGAATGCGCCCTCACCCAGCAACGGAATAACGAACAATCCCATCACTTAGTGCAATCGGCTAATACCTGTCGAGAACTAAAAACCCGCTTACACCGACAACAACAGCAAACATTACAATTCAAAGTCGCCCTGGAAAAATGCCTGGAAATGCCGAATCGTCAGCTAGGCGAAGCCCAACCTACCCGTCCAAAACGAGATGTAGGTGGTGTTGTCCCCAAAGCCCAACCCATCCAACCTTGGTCAGCTCAACAGGATTTCCTCGCCGACGAATCCTCAACGGATACCGAACCCCTGTGGAATCGTCCCCTCCAGCTTGATTCATTATTGGCGACATCTGCTTCAGATATCGAGGACGTGACTGAACCCTCGGAGTCTCAACCCTCGACAACGCCAATCGACTCAACCCTCACCCCGATTCCCGACAGTACGGCGGCGGAGTTAGAAGCTGAGCGACAACTTCTGGCGGAAATGAACTCCCTGGCGCAAGCTTCAGGATTATCAGAAGTAGCATACGATTTAACTCAGGAGCCAAACCCTTGGATGCTAGAAGCTGGAACTGACGCCGAAACGGTTGATGAATCCGGACTCTCCTCAGCCGAGACATCAGAGACTGAACAATCGGAAGATGAATGGGATCAAGAGAATGAAGTGACTCTCCCTCAACCCAATTGGCCCTCACCTGTGGTTTATCCCCTACGACGTCCGAAAAAGATTAAGTCATTGTCATCAATTGAATTACCGAGTTTTCCCCGGTATCGCCCTGTGTAAAATTTAGCTCGATCAGAAAGGGAACCGACGACTGTCCGTGTTTCGTCTCGGTTCCCTTGCTGGTTCGCTCCTCACACATTCAGAATCATACCGGAATAAGTGGAAAATGTCACGCCTCGTAAGAAAAGTTGTTTTTCTATGCTCCTAAGAAAAAGAAAACCTTACCTTTCACCTATACCGTCCGAGAAGCACGTCGGCGTGCCGTTGAGTTCCTATCGGTGCAAGGTTTTGACCGTCACACCTAGTTCCAGACGTAGCATGGAACTAGACTCTAAATTTAATTTCTTCTCCCCCAGTGCCTACAACGCTCTAGGGGCAGATACACCCAATTGTTCTTGTAGGAGCGATCGCAACACCACCTGGGTAACCCCGATTAACCCCAATCTTGCCTGCGCCAAGGGCAAATCATGAATCTTCACATCTCCCCAAATTCGGCAGGATTTGTAAAATTGCTCATAAGCCTCACTGACAGCCAATCCTTGTTTAACCCCACGCTGACAATCGGAAGCACTGATCACATCTAACAGATCAAAAAGCTGGACAATCAAATCCCATTCAGTAGGATGGGTTAAGCGTAGGCGTACCGACTCCTTATCCGACTCTCCTGCATCCTGGAGCCAAGGAATTGGATTTGGGTAAATGATCAGAATTGGGGATTGGTGAGTGGTGACTGGAAACAATTCCTCCCCATCTCCCCCAGCTTCCCCAGCTTCCCCACACCCCCGCACCCCTGCATCTGTTACCTGAATTAAACCCTGTTCGTCAGCCAAGCGTAAAAGCGAACAGCAACGGGCATGAACATATTGAACCGGAAAAATTTTGTCAGAATTTAGCTGATTTTGTTGTCGTTTTTCCCTATCCCCGGCTCCCCCTTTTTTCTGAAGTTTCTCGTTTAAGTAATTTTCGGGGACTGATGGGAAGGGGGGTATTGTAAACCACCTTTGTAAGTAGGTGGCTAAGGCGCGATCGCTAAGTCGAAAAATAATCCAGCCTGGAGGCAATACTTCAACCGTACAATTGATACCAATGGTGTCAGTAGATTCTTGAGAAAGCGTTAGCAAAGCGTCGGTAAGCTGATGGGCTATGTCTAAGGGAGTCTGTTGCCAAGCCGAAGATAACTTGAGTGCGATCGCAGACCGATAGCATACATAATTATAAGTAGAGACAAGGTGTAAAGGTACAGTCTTCGGTGTCAACTGAGCCGCTATGGGTAAGGTGTTGATTCTGTCAATTGCCTGCCCAAGCTGTTGTTGCAACTGAGATTTGATCCTCACATCGTTACTAAACAATTTTACTGTGAAAACTCGGTAGTTAGATGTATTTTTAGCTACTTTAAACTCCATGTACACTTAGAGACAAATGGGATCTCCATCCTAATGGATCTATGAATTTCCAACCCTCAACATCAGACCCATCCCGACCATTCTTAACCTGGCAACGGATTCTGGATTGGGCGCAGGAACATTACCGCGATCGAACATTTAGCAAAGATGAGCGAATTCCTACTCGTTCAGGGTTACTATATCTCGTGCAGCGAGGCGCAGTACGCCTAACGGGTATCACTCAACTGAGTTCCCATGACTCAACAGACGGATCATTATCCCCAATTTTAGAAGAAGCCTTTTTAGGATTTGTCGGCGCAGGTCAGCCGTTTGAAATTGTCGCCCAATCGCCCTTTACTCTGTCCGCCTACTCCCATATCGACCAAACCTCAGTTCTCTGGATGTACTGGCATGAGCTAGACAATTGGCCCCACTTCCGGCGTGAGATTTTTAATGCGTTCCGCTATCAACATCAGCGTAAACTCCTATGGTTGAGTACATTAGGACAACGCAAAACTATTGATCGCCTGTTCGGATTACTCACTCTAATCATTGAAGAATTTGGCGAACCGACACCTGATGGCTACTGTTTGCCATTTCCTTTAACTCACGGGCAAATTGGTAGTGCTATTGGTGCAACTCGTGTCACTGTGACTCGCTTAATGGGAAAATTACGCAAGAAGGGATTGATTAGCACCTACGGAGATAATTTAATTTGCTTACCCATGCAATCTTATGATTTTGATTGCGATGGTTCACAATCCAGCTAAAACGAGAGAGTTGAGTATATAGCGATGGTCATAGCCACGAATGTAACCGATAATTTTTCTCTAGACGACTTTATGGCTAATCCTCCCGATCATACTGAGTGGGTGGATGGACAATTGATTGAGACAACGGGAATGACAATCAAACATAGTCGCATCCAATCGAGGTTGGATGGTTACTGGAGAAATTACATTAGCGAGTCAGGACAAGGCGGTGAACCTCTGGTAGAACTTCCTTGTCGCACATTGCGCCAAGGACGTCGTCCGGATGTATCTTATTTAACATCCCAGTTGCTAGATCAGTATGGCAATGTGGCTGTATTACCCCAAAGCCCCCCTCTGATTGCTGAAATTGTCTCACCCACAGATATAGCCGAAGACTTATTTGCCAAAGCGACGGAGTATTTAGAGTCAGGGTGTGAAGAAGTTTGGTTAGTGTTTCCTGAGACTCGTTGGATTTTGGTGATCACTCAGAATCAGACATTAGCATTTCGTTCCGGTGATGTGGTGAGTACGCAGGTTGTTCTAACCGGGTTTAGCATAGCCGTTGATGAGTTGTTGGCATAAAGTTCATAGTTGTGCTGTCTTCGCCATAAACGCTGGTATCCCTGACTACAAGCTTGAATAAGATCATTATGTAGTGATTGACGACAAATTTTATACATTCCTGCAAACCTAAACCTGAGAACCAGTCCATGAAAATAAGTAAAATAATTATCAAGGGCTTTCAACAGTTCAATAATTTCCAGTTGGATTTGGTAAACCCCAAGACAGGTAAACCACCAGATAAAATATGCTTTATTGGTACGAATGGAACGGGGAAAACAACAATTTTGGAGAAAATAGTCAACTTATTAAATAATTTTGATGGTCATAAAAACCAGCCACAGCCACTGAAAAATATGCCATTCTTTGCTGTAAAATTTTCTGCCTCGTCTGGAGATTTTTTTGCCTGCCATTCTCCCTATAGCAGTCCTGGTTGGTATGATGCTCAAATTAGCGGTTCTGGTTGGTATGGTGATCAAATTGGTGCTCCAATAGTCTACTATAATGCTGATGTCGAACAGACTGATGAATGGCATCGGTTTGTCACTGATCCAACCCCAAAAACTGTACCACCGGACTTCTGCGGACAACAATACATTTCCAGCCCGCCCATTCCCTCGTTTACCAGCAAGAGAGATTTAATTATTCATGTACCAGCCGATCGGTCATTGCTTTTACAGAAAGGAGATTTACCTGTAACAACACTTGACGAAGCTTTAAAGCTATTCCAAAATTTTCCCGTTTATCACTTTATATCTATAGAAAATGCCGGAGAGTTTTGGAAACTATTAATTTATCTGGTTAAAAAACGGGAGAGTGATTACCTAGATTATTTAAAGCAACCTGAAAATAAAAATAAAACGATTGAAGAGGTTGAGGCGGAATTCAAAAAAAATAATCCAGAGATTCTCCAAGAAATTGGAAAACTATGGAATCGAATACTAGAAAAACCAGGACTAACATTCGATATTGAAGAAGCAGGAATTCCTGTACAACTCAACGAAAATCTTCAGGCGTATGTGAAAGTTAAGAGTACAGGTCAACCCTTACCCTACAACAGCCTCAGTAGTGGGATTCGCAACTGTATATTCAAGTTAGGGCATATTCAAACCTTGTACTTCCAACGTCAGATAGAGCGAGGGTTTCTATTGGTTGATGAACCCGAAAATAGTTTATATCCGGATCTGCTTTATGACTTAATTGAGCAATATCTCTCAATTATCCAAAACACACAGTTCTTTGTCGCTACCCATAATCCAATTATCGCCGCTCAGTTTGAACCTTATGAGCGAATCCACCTTGATTTTGATGAGCAAGGGTTTGTCACGGCGACATCGGGCGTTACTCCGATTGGAGATGACCCCAATGATTTGTTAATTAAAGATTTTCATGTACGCAGCATCTACGGAAAACAAGGACTACAAAAATGGGAACGATTTCTGGAACTACAGCGATTAATTAACTCAACTAGCGAGATAAATCGCAAACAGGAATTGATCACTGAATATCTAGAAATCGGAAATGCCTATAACTTTGCTCCATCCAAATGAGATATCTGAGAAAGTCAGCGCAGTCAAAGATAATTTCTAATCAGTGGCAGTATTCAAATCAAAGGGATA
>NZ_JBKHHI010000272.1:0-9049 GCF_046539235.1 Coleofasciculus sp. | reverse complement strand
AACAGTTGGTTTACACCAATGTGAACATGATGGATGAATACCTCCCTGGTATCATAGCGGTGACGAAGGGGGAAGTGTCGCCAGCCGATGCGATTTATCAGATTTGAGGGGAAACTTGAAACCTAATATCAGTCAATATCGCGAGTTTATTAAGTTTTCCTAAGATGAGTGAAGTGCGATCGCCTGTTTGGGGGTATGATTGAGGGTTTGAATAAAAACCCATTATCTTAGTGTGCTAAACTGTTAAAATAAACTTGACTTAAACTAATAATTGGAATTTGGACAAACAAAGCAAGTTTGCGTAAAATTTACGCAAATAGTTTGAGAGATAACAGCTCCTCTATCTCAGCAAGAGGAGGCGATTGAAATCGCTGCTACACAAACTTGCGTCCGCCTGCGCGGACTTTGTTGTAACGGGGGTAGCGTTTGCCGGATTTAGTATGATGTAAACCCATCCTATTTCTGGTGTTGTTCATTATAATACCAAGTGGGTCGCCGCTACCGATTAAAACGGCATTTCTGGATCATGGGACTAACGATAGGTTAGCGACATTCAAGTCGGGCAAGAGATATAATGCTGACTTAATCGTAAAAGCGGTGAATTGAACATCAGTAAAACCCATGCCCTCGAAGGTTGTGAAGGGTCGGATGTCCAACCTAGAAGTCGGGTAACTTTGTCTGCTCTTTGGGTCGATAAAGAAACCACGACTATAGCTTGATTCTTAGTCGTGGAGACTTCACAGAAAAAATCCCCTAACTTACCCACTCACTTTTCCCATGTCACAAGCGTGTATTTTAGCTCACTTGAGTCACACATCCTCTGTACCGAACCTGATCGCCTCTGAACCGACGTTAAGTAAGATTTTAATCGGGATCGCGATCGCGTTTGGATTCGGTGCGGTTCATGCACTGTCCCCTGGACATGGTAAAACCCTTGTTAGTGCCTATTTTATTGGCTCTCAAGGCACCGCACAACAGGCTGTTTTACTGGGATTAACGATAACCTTTACTCATACTCTGAGTATTTTCCTCTTGGGTGCGATCGCGCTGTTTGCATCTCAATACTTCTTACCTGAACAATCCTATCCGATACTGAGTTTCGTGAGCGGGTTAACCATTGGTATCGTCGGATTGAGCCTGCTGAGAAAGCGGTTGCATTCTGATTCCCATTGCCATTCACACGCTCATGCACACTCACCCACTAGCTTTTCATCCCTGGTTAAATTAGGGATTGCGGGGGGATTAATTCCTTGTCCTTCTGCATTGGTGATGTTATTGAGTGCTGTGGCTCTGCACCAGATTAGCTATGGGCTGTTTCTGGTGGGCGGGTTTAGTCTGGGGTTAGCATCAGTGTTAGTTATTTTGGGTGTCGTCGCCATTTATGCTCGTCAGTGGCTGGAGCGATTGCCACAAACAGATCAAGTGTTGCAGAAGTTATCCATTTTGAGTGCGATCGTGATCATGGTCATTGGCTTTGGTATAACCGTTGTTTCAGTCACTACCTCGTTATGAGGCAAAATCAATCACAACCTTTTCAGAGATATCAAATGAAAGTAAAACAGTTCTTTGTTGTCCTACTGGTACTTGTCAGTCTTTTGGGCTTTCCTACAGAAGCGTTTGCCCATGGTGTAGAAACAAACTATAACTTAAACATTAAGTCCCTGGAACTTCAATCGCTGTTCAGCACAGGGGAAGCGTTTAAAGATGCACCTGTAATTGTCCATCCTCCTGCGGGTTCAGACTATGCGCCGATTGAAGGAAGGACAAACGAACAAGGGATGTTTGTTTTTGAACCCGACTACTCCGTCAGTGGAGAGTGGGAGGTGGAGATTGGTGAGGATAGTCATTGGGATATGTTAGTGATTCCGGTGAGCGATCGCGGAATTGATGTCGAGGCGATCAGCCAGATTCAGGAGGATCATCCTCACCATCATCACTATCTTGCCAGTCAAATTATGGTCGTGGTGCTTGCCATTGGTTGCGGCATTGGTAGTCAATTTGTCAGCCATAAATTCAAGGGTTAACCCTGTAGGGGCGCACAGACGTGCGCCCACAGGCAGAAAAACAGGCGATCGCAATTTTGAGTTGTGACGAACAATGATTCCAATTATTATCCCACAAACCCTAAAAGTTACTCATGAGCAGTTTGAGGAACTCGCTGCGGCTAATCGCGACGTGCGACTCGAACGAACAGCGATCGGAGAATTAATTATTATGCCACCCACTGGAGGAATTACCGGAAAACGGAATATTGATATCGCGTTTCAGCTTCAAGCATGGAACCGTCAGGCTGGTTTAGGAGTTGCTTTTGATTCTTCGACAGCGTTTCGGCTTCCTAATGGTGCAGATCGTTCTCCTGATGCATCGTGGGTGAGTCAAGAACGATGGGATACATTGACACCCGAACAACAGGAAGCATTTCCGCCACTGTGTCCGGATTTTGCGATCGAATTGCGTTCTAAGAGTGACAATATGGAACCTTTACGCAAAAAGATGCAGGAATATTTAGACAATGGGTTGCGTTTGGGGTGGTTGATTGATGCGAAGAATAAAAAGGTTGAAATTTATCGACCGAATCGGGAGGTTGAGGTTTTAGAGTCCCCAGATAGCTTATCAGGGGAAGATGTTTTACCGGGATTTGTACTGGATTTACAGGTGGTTTTGGCTAGTTAACAGTCAGTTCTTTCTATGCCAGCTAAAGATATCTACCATGATACCGTTAAAAACGCCCTGATCAAAGATGATTGGATTATCACAAATGATCCACTTACCATAGAATGGGGCAAAAAAGATTTATTTATCGATCTAGGAGCTGAAAAACTTATCGCAGTCTCTGTGAGTGCAAAAGTCTTATTCTCAATGTACCTCACCAGCATGGAAAACGCTGTATCGGCGGAATTTTGTTAGAAAATAAACGTTTAAGTTTAATTGTGTTTGATTCGGTGAAGGAGGCAATAGTGCGATGGATACTCTAAATAACTACCATCAAATTATTTATGACATTCTCCACGATTATTTTCAAATACCCTATGCTTACGGAGATTTACAAAGACGATTAATTATTAGTGAAGACAAAAATAATTACCTACTTCTAACCTTGGGATGGCAAAATAAAAAACGGGTACATGGTTGCCTGGTTCACATCGAAATTATTAATGATAAAATTTGGATTCATCGAGATGGTACAGAAGACGGTATTGCTAACGATCTGATTGCCGCAGGTATCCCCAAAGATAAAATTGTCCTGGGATTTCATCCCCCTGATGTTCGCCCTTATACAGAATTTGCGGTTCAGTGAACGAACCAGGATGAAGCCTAACACTATATTGGATATACTGTATGTATTAGTTGTTGGTAAAATAAATAGATAGGTGAATAGCTTGATAAACAGCTAGATAAAGAAAAAAATTTAATGTAGCTTTCAGCATTATGTCCAAAATCAATCTCGACACCTTTGACTTAACACAACTGATACCTGAAGAAGACGATTATTTTGAATTTAAATCGAGTAGTACTCAACTCCAAGATCTCAAGAAAAAATTAAGCTGTGCTGTATCAGGCTTTGCCAATTCTGGTGGGGGATGCTTTGTTGCTGGTGTTAACAATGAAGGAAAGGCAGATGGTGGTTTTCCCTTGAAAATTGGAAAACAAGATTTACGAGACTGGATCGATCAAGTTATTCATCAAGTAGAACCATCTCCCCAATACGAAATTAAACTAATACAAGACCCAATGGGGCGCGGTAGTATTGAGCCAGATAAAGCAGTTTTCTTAGTCGCTATTCATGAAAGTTACATGGCTCCCCACATGGCTCCGGATAATTGCTACTACATCCGAGCAGGTGCACATACAGTTAAAGCTAAACATTTTATTGTTGATGCTATTTGGGCTAAACGACACTTTTCAAAACCACGCCTCACACATTTACTTCGTTTAAAACCGGATAAAGGAAAAGCTATACAGCTTGGAATTTTGGCGCTGACGGACGCACCAGCACTTGATGTGGCAATTAACATTGAACCCTTGCCTCAATTGCTCAGACAGCAATCCGGGCTTTTCCCCCTTAATTTGTCTTTAATTGATCGCAGTAATCCATTTTTTCTTGATATTGCAGGTTTGTCTCAGGCTCAACCTTCTTTGGAAGAAGACATAATTATTGACGTGCAATATCATGATCTTGCTGGCAATTATTATGTATACAATAAAACGATTCAAAGTTCTAATTCTGCTCTTCCAATCTCTCTGAATAAATCATGATTATTCCAATATTGAGAATATACTTAAATCAATCAACAAGAACCTTGAAAAGTTGTCCAGAAAATAGAGAGGATAATGAATTTCAGTAATTTACGCGGCATAACAACCTTGCGCCATCGGAGCCAAGTTAATCTGTCGCTGAGTTGCAGATTCTGCTTACACTCTTAGTTAACTTAAACCTTCATTCCATCTGAATAATAGAGGAACTCGGTATGTATGAGAAGCGATCGCACTCCATACACACCCATTGATTAACTGGCAATTTCTTCAAGTGTTTGCTCAGTCATAAACAGCCGATCCTCCAATTCAATATCGCTAATACCCAGCATTTCCGCTACCCGCCGCAGGGATAATTTTTCCATTAGAACAGCACGATAGGCAAGTTCTAGGAAGATTCTGGGTAAACGTTTTTCCACAGGAAGAAAACCCTCTCCACTCTCCTCAAACGAAGAACTATAACCCAAATTTCGAGATAAACGTGCGGGCTGAATCTGCTTAAAGTCTTCCTGAGAACCTGCGAGTTGATGTTCCAAATCCAATCGAACTAACATTTCTTCATAGCTAACGCCGAAGTAGTGGGCTAAATGCACAACTTCCGCCGGATGCCTAACCCGTTTGATGCCCAAATTATGTAAACGTTCCTGCAATGCTGCGGAAGGAATCAGAAAAGAGGCAGAAAATTTTTCAGCAAAACATTCCAACGGATTAGTATCTCTAGGGTGACAAAGAATAGCTAGTTGGTCATATTGATAGAGACAATGAGCTAATCCATGAGCCAAGCTAAAAGAGAGACGAGTATCAGTCTGGGTTTGGTTAATAGCAATAATATTCCCCAGTTTAGGATGAGACAAAAATAGCCCAGAGATAGCATTTTGTTCGTTGCCAAAGGGAATGATAAATATCATTAATCCTTGAGCCTCTAAGAAGCTTCGCAAATCAACTATAGGAGCCATTCCCAAGTTGTAGTGATATCGAGCCTTTTGAGCCGCTAACACCGCCGTCTCGGTTTCCGGTAAGAGGCGATTAGCAAGCGGGGCAAAAGGGGGGTGAGAAACGCCAGGAAAAGGAGTATCCGTCTGAGTGTAGAGTTCCTCTAGGGCATAAATTTTTTCAATCAAACGGGCAATTCCCGCCTTACTAGAAGCAGAAATAGTTTCAGAATTAAGCCGTAATGCTTCTTCCCAGTCGGATTGAACCGTTTCTTCGCCAAATAGCGATCGCAGTGGCACCCCGTAAAGCCGAGATAGACGCTCCAAGGTAAGAGCATCCACCCGACGCTTCCCGCTCTCATACTGATTTAGAGCCGCCGCCGTGACATCTATAACTTGAGCGGCTTCGGTTTGACTTATTCGAGAACGCTCACGCGCTAGCCGCAGGCGCTGACCGAGAATTTCGTAATTCATGTTCATCTGAATTAGCCTGAAAGAGGCTGATGCTGATTTTTATATTAACATAATGTTAATATAAAATTTTATATTTATTTTTATTAACGATTAATTAGCATGACACAAATTATTATAGATACCGTAGTCTTGCGGGTGATGAGTTTTGCCCACCCCCAAGGAATAGAAATTATGCTGGACGCTATCAATGTCTCCTGTGGGCTGTTTCCCACTGAAGTTTATAACCGCGATGAGGATAATCTTCCTCTAGAAGTTAACGATGAGGAGTTAAGTGAACTAGCGAGGGGACTGCGATACGCTCAGCGTCAGATACAACAACTCCCGCCAACAGAATCTCGGCGTTTCCAAACTTGGCTCAAAAATGCAGAGCAGCTTAATCATCATTTTGATCAAGGAAGCCTTGTTGTTGAAATTTTGACGGTGGAAGAACTCTACAAACGAGAGATGCTTCAGATAAACTATCCACAGTTAGGTAAAGGAGAGGTGGCTTGTTTGGTGCTAGCCCAGCGTTACCAAGTGCAAGCAGTATTTCTTTCGTCGGATGATAAAGCTTGTGAAGTAGCCAAAGAGTTGAAAATTCCCCATCTGACTTTGCCAGATATTCTTGAGGCTTGGGTGCAAACGAAGCAGCCACCGCAAGATGAACTCAATACCCTAATTGAAGGTATGGCTAACGCGCAATTTGGTTTGAAACGGAGCTTTATAGAACAACTGCGACAGCGATTATAGCGTTTCTGATCAGGATAGATGCAGGGGGTGAGGGCGCAAGCCTTGCGCCCCTACATTCACCTCTTCTGTTAGTCGCTGATCAGGCTGGATTCGATTACTAATGGCAAATTGGCAAGATAGAGCGATCGCACTCCCAAATTTTCTGGCATCCTAGAGATGATTACCTGTCCCCTAGAACAGCTTCATGCCCCTTTCCTACTGCACCCAAAAAGAAATCCCACCAGCATCTCAACCCACAGACGTTGATTGGTGTAGAGGTTTTGCAGCATGAAGCCAGATAGCAAGTATCAGCCACTCCTGGAATTTCTGCGTCAGAGCAATCAAGCTGAAATAAGTCTCACCTTTGCAGAAATTGAGGAACTCATGAATGACACCTTACCCGACTCAGCACGTAAAAAACGGGCATGGTGGAGCAATCGCAGCAAAGGCGCACTGCAAGCTTCTGCTTGGATGGAAGCCGGATATCGGGTTGAGGATGTGGATTTTGAGCAGCAACGGGTGACATTTCGCCAACCTACAGCAAAACTTAAAGTTCAGCGTATGGGTGACACTGTGCTATGGAACGCTGAACTCATCAAAGCACTGCGCCGCCACATGGGTTTAACCCAGGCAGAATTTGCCCAAAGGCTGGGTGTGCGACAGAAAACCGTCAGTAATTGGGAAATTGGTCTATATGAGCCGCCTCTGTCTACTTCTAAACATCTAGAATTGGTTGCTCAATTAGTTGGATTTAGATACGAGGAAGGGTCAGAAAATTCGGAGTAGGGTATTGACACAGAAGTAACTTTTTTACTATATTGTCAGCATAGTCGTTGGAGCTGACAATAGTCAAGCCTCAACAACCCAAAAATTCCCCAAACCACCGCTATCGCTGCGCTTATTGAAGTTTGAACCTGCGTAGGCAGGTTTGGTTTGTATAGCTGTGGTTTCAACCGCCAAGCCATTCACGAGCAATAATCTACCATGCAACCCATACGCCATCGCATCAACCCCAAAACCTTTGTCATCACCCTTGGGCAAATCGCTAAACTCCTGAGAATCCCCCAAGAGCGCATCCTCAATTGGGAAAAATGGCATAACGTTCTTTGGGTACATATCAAAGGAATCGGTGGTTACTTCGTCAGTTATCGCCAAATTGAACAGTGGATTGCCGCTTGTCGCACGCTCATACGCTACTGTCCTAACCTAAATGCCCTCGATCGCCTCTGGCAATCAATCTGCATTGAAGCCCAACGCTATACACCAGAGGCATTATCCCGACTCGAAATAATCCACCAGCAGCGATATGTCTATTTATCCAACCGCTAACAAATCCAAATGTGTCACAAGCCAGCATCAAGTTTCCGACGCTTCCCGCCGACTTGTGACTACCCCATAAACGGAGACTTTTACTATGTTAAAACCAAACTGTCCCCCTGGTGAACTCACCTACCAGCAAGGCTATCAACAAGCGTTAGAGGATTTCGCGATCGCGCCTCTGTTCACCCACCTAGAAACCTACTCTGAGCCTGACTTTGATCCTGCTCGGATGCAGCTTACCCCATCCGAACTGGAAAGCCTCGCCGCGATCCTGATCCGAGACTTAACTGCCAACCTGAACGGAAAGGCGATCGCACTTTATCTCAACGCCCTACGTCACGGTAGCACTGATTTACTTCCCAGCTTCAGTTTCCGGCGATTTCTTTTCTCATCCATTGACCTACCCGCCAACTTTCCCCAGGTCAAACCGCCTCGTTTTGGAGACGGAGACAAACTGAAATGGACAAGCGATCGCCAAGATAATCTTAAATCACCAGACTGGGGGATTGCGATCGGCAGATTTTACAGCTTTGCGCCTCATCACTGTGCTTGGACATGGTGCTATCTGATTTGGCTAGACCAACGTTCCCCCAGTTGCCGGTGGACGGTAGCTGATACCGCTTGGGAAGACGATCTCGAACCCTTCGGCTTCGCTCAGGGTCAACCCTTGGAGGAAGTCTGATGAGAAGTCCCCGTCCGATAACCGAACGCGAACAAGCCTTAATTGACCTCTACGGCTACTGTCAACTTGGAATGACGCCGCAACAGTTTTACGCCAAATGGCAGGTGAATCATGAAACCATTGCCTTTATCTGCGATCGTTCCATGTCTACCGTCGAAAACTGGTTCAGAAGAGGTCGCAACTATCGCCGTCCTCAACCCAGAGATTTGCGCCATCTTGCCTTGATGGACTTTGTGTTAGAACGTTATGAAGATATTCCGGGTGAATTGTTAGATTGGCTTTGCCCTCCTGAGTCTAATCCATAAAAAATCTTAAGCAGAATGTCACCGACTTGAGGTTGGTGGGCAATGCCCACCCTACGGCATATCAAGGATTTTGGTGATCCAAAAATGCTTGCTTCATTGCCATTCCTCTTGAGAAACACATTCTGACTCAAGGACTTAAGTATAGCAACCGCCATAGCGGTTAGGACACATCATTTATGTTCCAGACGCGCCATGGCGCGTCTCTACAATGGTGCCGAAAGTCCTAATCGATGTGTCTACTGCTATAAAGGGCGACCCGACCCAATTGAATGGACTGGTGTTGAAAATTAGAGCAAGCGGGTCGCCCCTACAGTTTCCAAATGACAAATGACGAATGACAAATGACAAATGACAAATGACGAATGACAAATGAC
>NZ_JBKHHI010000271.1:0-9083 GCF_046539235.1 Coleofasciculus sp. | reverse complement strand
GGTCTTGCTGTCCTTGTTCCCTCAGATGCCGTCAGGCGTTCTTCTTTAATTTCCTTTTGCTGTTGACGAGGTGGATAATTCAATGTATCCTGTAAGTAAGAATGAAACATCTTAAGCCAGATGGTGCTGAAATTTTGGCTGGTGGGCATTGCCCACCCTACGGTTGCTCAAGAGGCGATCGCAAACGGCTTATTTGAGTGCCATTCATCCCCACCTCTGATCGCCGTCAGGCGCTGAAAACACCTGGTTTCAACTAGGTTCAACAATGAATTCCACAATAGTAGAACGGCAAACAGGCGCGTCTCCTATCGAACTGTTTGTCAACTTAAGCTTTAGCATTCAAGGACAAATGCTACCGGCTGATCACGGCTTTGGCTTGTTTTCGGCTTTATCCAAGCTTTGTGCGGCGATTCACCAGCAGAATGAAATTCAGATATTGACAATTCCCGGTATTCCCGATCGCCAAGGTAAAATTGCCCTGACTGACAGATCGCGCCTGTTAATTCGTTTACCGATTACCAAGATTCCCTCAGTTTATGCGATCGCGGGAAAACGAGTTCACATTGGCAATCATCCGATCCAGATTGGGATTCCCAGGATTGAACCCCTCAGCGCCAAGTCAATTGTGCGATCGCGGATTGTGACGATTAAAGGTTATACCGAACCCGAATCCTTCCTCCAAGCGGCGCAGCGTCAACTGAATCGGTTGGGGGTGTCGGGAGAGGTGCGAATTCCTCTGCATCGGGATCAAACACCGAAACGCAAAGCGATAAAAATTCAGCAAGATACGATAGTGGGATTTACCACTGAAGTTAGCCATCTTAGTGAGGAGGATTCCCTGACATTGCAACGGTGGGGATTAGGAGGGCGGCGACACATGGGTTGTGGGGTGTTTTTGTAACCACTGATTTGACAGATTTATGGGGAAGATGGGGGTGGGGGTGAGAGGTTAGTCACACTGATTACACTGAAACGTTTGTTCTCTCGTCTTGGGATGCTGAATCCGCCGCGAAAATTAGGTTGATTATGTCTAAATTTAAACGACTTATGGCTAAATCTATATCTGATTCTGATTCAACCCGGAGTCAAAATGCGGCAAGATTTATCGGTCATATTGCCTTAGTTAAACGAGGGGCTGAGGTATTGCTGAAGTGTTTAGATAAGCGGATTTTTCAACAACTGGGATTGGATGAGAGTGATTTGGACTTATTTGTCAATACGGTGAGATTGGGGGCGTACTTGCATGATTGGGGTAAGGCAAATCAGCATTTTCAAGAGATGGTTTATCTGAATACTGCCCAAAAATCACCAGATCCGAAAAAACGGGACAAGCTTAAACAACTGCGTCAATTATGGCAGAAACATCATGGTAAACAAATGATTCGCCATGAAGTTTTAAGCGGTATCCTCGCCTTGCGTGTTCCTGAATTTCGCTATTGGTTAGACCAATGTGCAAATGCTGATCTGGTGATAGCTGTTTGGGCGGCGATGGGACATCATTTGAAGATGAGTTCTAACCTGGACTTAACAATCCGTAGTGGAACCGGAAGTGGTTTATTCATTTATACCGACCACAATGATTTTAAACGAATGTTAAAAATGGGTCGGCAATTGGGACTCCCGGCTAATTTGCCTGCCGTTCCTGGAAAAATCTGGACGAAGGAAGAACTAGAACGAGAATTGAAGGGATTATATCATGAATTTGACCAGGTTGAACAGCAGATTATCGCTGAAAACGATACCAGGCGACTGAGATTTATTGCGGCGGTAAAAGCTACGGTGATTGCGGCGGATTTAGCGGGTTCAGCTTTACCTGTTGTGGAGGAGAATATTAAGGATTGGATTGAGAATGTTTTATCGATCACCCTATCCGAAAACGACTTAGATCAGGTTCTCCAACAACGACTGCAAGGGAAAAAATTACGCCCGTTTCAACAGAAAATTGCCGCGACTCCCCATCGAATTACTTTAGTTAAAGCCGGGTGTGGAACTGGGAAAACCATTGGGGCGTATGGGTGGGCAAAAAAATGGGCAGGCGATCGCAAGTTGTTCTTTGGCTATCCGACGACGGGAACCGCGACGCAGGGGTTTATTGATTACGCCCATGAGACGAATATTGAAGCCGATTTAATGCATTCTCGCGCTGACTTAGACCGAGAAATCTTGTTTTCTGGGGATGAGGATGAAGGGATTGAGGATCGCCTAGCCGCCCTCACGGCTTGGAGACAAAAGTTAATTGTTTGCACCGTAGATACGGTTTTGGGGCTAATGCAAAATAATCGGCGATCGCTGTATTCCTGGAGTGCGATCGCCCAAGGGGCTTTTGTGTTTGATGAGGTTCATGCTTATGATCATCGTTTATTTGGGGCTTTATTGCGATTTCTAGGCACCTTTCGTGGCGCACCTATTCTGTTGATGAGTGCCAGTTTTACAGAGGAACAGATTCAGGCAATTCAAGGGGTAGTTGGGGAATTGGGAGAAACAACTAAGATTATTGAAGGTCCGAAAAATTTGGAGGTTTTGCCACGATATCAGATTGAGTCTATCCCATCAGCCAATCACGCTTGGCAGAGGGTTGGGAAAACGTTAACACGTCAGCGCCAGAATAAAGTGTTATGGGTGACAAATTCGGTTAAAACTTGTCGGGAACTGTATCTAGAGGCAAAAAAACAGCTTCCGGATTCAATCCCCGTACTCATTTATCACAGTCGCTATCGCTATTTTGACCGATTAGAGAAACATAAAGCCGTGATCGACGCCTTTGAACGTGAGGGGGCGGTGTTAGCAATTACTACTCAAGTTTGTGAAATGTCCTTAGATTTGAGTGCGGATTTATTAGTCACGCCTATCGCCCCAGCATCGGCGTTAATTCAGCGGTTAGGGCGATTAAATCGTCGGGTAATTACCACAGCAAACCATCGGGTAAAACTGGCGTCGGGTCAAATTGCCCCCGCTTTAGTTTATCCCTGGGATGATTCACGTCCTTACTCTCAAGAGGAATTAGAAACGGGACAGCAGTTGGTTAATAAACTAGCCGGAAAAGTGATTTCCCAGCAAGATTTAGCCACGATTGTCGCCCAAATGTCTACTCCAGAACAACAGCCAAGTCAATCGGAATGGTTAGAGGGATGTTGGTGTACCCGTCCTAATTTTTTACGGGAACCGGGCTATACGATTACGGTTTTACTAGAGGAAGATTTAGTTAATATTAAAAATGCCGCCAATCAACGTCAGGATAAATCTTTTAAAAAAGAACGTCAACGGTGGACAATTCCAATTCGGATTATCCCTGGGTTTGAGAAGTGGCGGCGGAATGGATATTATCCCATCGCACCCCCTGATCAAGTGGAATACAGTTCAGAAACAGGGGCAAAATGATTTGTAGGGGCGCTATCCTTGCGCCCGAAAAACTCAAGGAAACGCCAATAATTTGAATCAGGGTGGGTTTGGTTGAAATGTTATCGGTGGGGAGGGCGGGTTTTGTTGTTCCGTTATCGGTGGGGAGGGCGGGTTTTGTTGTTCCGTTATCGGTGAATATCTGAATTTAGTCCCTAAACCCGCCCCGACAATCCGGATTAATTAAAGGTAAATTCATAACTAATAGGTCGATTAAACGTTTATGTCAACCCAATTAACTTTAAAATTAAATAATCCTCACTTTACTTTACTCCATCGCGCCGGATTAGCTGGGTTATGGATGAGTTTAAAGCAACTTGAAGCCGAAACAAATATTCGCGATCGCCCGGGTTATATTACCTGGGAACTAACACCAGATCAGGTAACTTTACAATGGAATGAAGATGATTTTCAGGTACTAAACTGGCTATTAAACGAATCCTTTCAATTAGACGATGGACGGATATCTTTAAGGGGATTAGACTCAAAGACAATGGATATTCAATCTCAGTTAATCCTGCATCAAGGTATCTTGGGAACATTTTTACAGCATAACAAAACCCACACCTCCACAGGACTTGTCTCTAAATCCTTTATCCTTGAAGAAGGTAAACCGGAATTAGTGGCGCGATATAAACATCTCTCTGGATACATCTATCAACAGGCAAAAATCCTGTGTGACAAGCAGGGTAAATTCCTCACTAAACCGATTAAAGTACCGGGATGGTTAAATCCGGGGACAGTTGTAAGACATATTGCTTTTAGTTCCAATACCAGCTTTGAAGAACCACCAGACGCTGTATTCGTTTTATTATTTGCCGCCGTAGCCTGTTGTTACTATTCGATTCGGTCTAAATTACGGGATAAACGGGCAGAATATGCCTTAGTTATTCCCGAAATTACCGACTTAGCCGCTTATGCTAATTGGCGGCGTCATCGGAAATGGCGCGAGGAGGGATATAAGGACTTTTTTGCCTCTGGGTTAGGGGATGCGGGGTTAAAGTTTTTGACTTATATTACTAAAGATATTTTGGCAGAACGTCCCTTTAAACGCTGTCAGGTAATTACATTAGGAACAGTCCCTTGGGCAAGTCAACAAAAAACGCGCACGGATTTGTATTTAGTGGAAGCAAATGAGCGAATTGAGCGGAATTATCAGGTTTGCGATAATTATTTAAGTACCCGCGATGTGGCGGGGAAAGAGGGTTCGTTTATTTCCTGTAGTTTTGCCAGGGAGTTAATTGCAGAAAACTTAGCCAGGGGTAAACATTGGTATGCAGGTTTGGCAGATAATGCCACGAGTAATGAGTTATTTCAAAAGTTGACCTATGAACGCGGAGGACTAAATCAGATGGTTCAAGAAGTGGAATGGGATCGAGAAAGTGAGAAGCTATTTGTCAAGGCTTGTCATGAAGCGATTGGCTATAACCATAGACAACTTTCTCAACGAGCAAAACAAAGGAAAGAAGTGCCGAATTATGAACGGGAGGATACCAAGTTTCGCACCGGGTTGGCGCGGTGTAAAACCGCTGTGGCGTTTCGGGAGTTTATTACTGATTACTTGTCGAGGGCGAGATTTATGCCCACGCTGGAGGAAAATTGGGAGGGTTTTATGGATTTAATTATGGGGGCAAAGGATTGGAAAAAGGGACGGGATTTGGCCTTATTAGCCTTAGCCAGTTATAAGCGCAGTAGTCAGAGTCAAAAAGCAGCGACGGAGGAATCAGCAGATGAGGAGGAATTTGATTTTGGATATTAAATACATCACCCTGATTATTTCTAATTTTGTCGAGGCGTGTAGGGACGTGTAAGGGCGAAGCATTCGTGCCACAATTTTATCCGAAGCCGAATAATTTTGGGTTTTAATCGTCAATTGAATCAGGGCGGGTTTCGTTGTTCAGTTATCAGTCACACCCTTAATTAAGTCCCGAAACCCGCCCCTACAGCCCAGATCTCAACCCCACAGTAACCAATTATCAACCGTTTGGAGAACAAATCATGACGTTTCACTTATTTGGCAATATCTTAACCAGCTACGGCACCGCCGCCAATAACCGTGGCGAAAACGAAGGCAATATCACTACCCTACAAAAACTCCTCTGGAAAGGAGAAGTTCACACCACTGTATCGGCTGAAGCCATCCGCTGGGCGCTGCGATACTATTGGCAAACCGCTGGGGGTGACTATACCGTAAATCGCTGTTGGGATGATCAGAAAAATGATAATGTTTTACAGGGCAGTTTCGATGAAACCACCTACATTGATGATGATGTCCTCGGTTACATGAAAGCAGAAGGGGCAAAACAAGAATTTAGCGACGAAGAGAAAAAAGGAAAAGGGAAGAAAGCCAAAGGAACTAATCTGGCAAGGCGGGGAGTCTTAGAAGTCACTCGCGCCGTTTCCACGATTCCTTATGCAGGGGATATTACCTTTAATTCCGCCAGTGGACAAAAGGGGAGAACCTCTCTTTATGGCACAGAAGTTCACGCCACGCGCTATCAATATGGGTTCGCCTTAACCCCTAATCGATTGAAAGAGACATCTCGGATTATTCCAGTGTTAGACGGGTTAGTCTCCTTGGGAGAAGTCGCCGGAAACCACGCCCGTTTTCTCTATGATTTTTCGCCAGAAAGTTTAGTCTTGCGGTGGACACAGGATTTCTCGCCTCGGATTCTCTATTGTTTCCAGGAAAATGAAGATGGGGAGATATCTTTGCCCAGTTTAATCCATCGTGTGGAAGTGGGAGACATTGAAGCAACCGAACTCTGGGTAGCGGGTGCAATTGCCAAAACCCCAGCAGGCGATCGCTTAGAGGAATTAGGTGCTAATGTGCTAGCGGGGACAAAAGTAGCAGTTTCGACGCTAAAACAACGGATTGCTGATGATTTACAGTTACCGCAATTGGAGGGAGTATCATGATTACCGCCCTCAAAGTTGAGGTTCCCATCGCCTGTTTCCGTGTCTCCCGCGCCAGGGAATATGCCCAAACTTATCCGGTTCCGCCTCCAGCAACGGTTTATGGTATGCTCTTATCCATGGTGGGAGAAATGGATCGATATCGGCATTGTGGGATTAAGTTAGCGATCGCGCTATTGAATGAACCGGAAAAATCCACCATCCTCCGTACCTTTCGCCGATTCAAAAAGAAGCAAATCTTTGATCCCACGAATGCGCGTCCAGATTATCAAGAGTTACTCAGTGATATTCAGTTTATCGTCTGGGTAGCGTCAGGTACAGATAAAGCCCAACCAAGATTATGCCAACGATTAACAGACGCGATCGCGAATCCAGAAACGGTAGATCGATTTGGTGGGTTAAGTTTGGGTGAAAGTCGGGATTTAGTCAATGGGATTAATCTGTTACCGGAAGATTATCGGGGTGAATCCCTACGCTGGTTAGTACAGCAGCAGGATGGATTGTTAACATTACCCTATTGGGTGGATCATGTTGGTTCAAAAGGAACCCGTTGGCAACGATTTCAGTTACTTCCTCCCAGTGAATGGTGTCAACCGCCGGATAATGCGTGGATAGAGATTCGGGTGGAGTAATTTGCAAGCATCTGTGTCTGTTGAGGCTTTGAAGGCTGGGGAATAGGGTGCAAATCCATACAGGGCTTGGGTTTGCGGCTCTTTTTAGGGAGAGGGAGATGCTTGCAAAATGCCGGGATTCCTTTCAGGATAAGGGTTACAGCGTTTTGATTTTTGGCAAAATTAGCCACATTTGAGTCAATTTTGGCGTGAGGAGAGTGGAGTTGGGGAGATGCTTGCAAAACCGATTGGCAGCCATTATGATTTAAGGGTTCGTGCGATCGCCGTGCGATTACCTTTGATGCCGTAAGGCGTTGAGCACATCCGGTCAGATTCTGATGTCTTGCCGGATAGTTGTGCGATTACCTTTGATGCCGTAAGGCGTTGAGCACTGTCCTTTGAATGGTGGTTAGCCGTCCCCGTGGTTGTGCGATTACCTTTGATGCCGTAAGGCGTTGAGCACAGCGTCCTTGGTGGCAAAAGGATTTTGAGTTCAAGTTGTGCGATTACCTTTGATGCCGTAAGGCGTTGAGCACTATATTATCAAAGTCTACGGGTTCATGCGGCTCTCGTGCGATTACCTTTGATGCCGTAAGGCGTTGAGCACTTACTCTTTTGCTTCGCCCACTGCTGCCCAGCTATCCTGTGCGATTACCTTTGATGCCGTAAGGCGTTGAGCACTGGCAAGTTTCCAGTGAGAAAATTCCCATCGATAAAATGTGCGATTACCTTTGATGCCGTAAGGCGTTGAGCACTGCCAGTTTTTTCAATTCAGGGAGGGTCTGATTTTCTGTGCGATTACCTTTGATGCCGTAAGGCGTTGAGCACTAGCCGAAAAGATTGGCGGGAGTCGGCATTTTCCAAGTGCGATTACCTTTGATGCCGTAAGGCGTTGAGCACTCAACTCCTGTACCATGATAAGATCCGTCCAATTTTGTGCGATTACCTTTGATGCCGTAAGGCGTTGAGCACTCCTATACGCTGCCAAAAGTACAAAGTATGGGCCAAGTGCGATTACCTTTGATGCCGTAAGGCGTTGAGCACTCCTAGGTTCGGGAAAGTCAACTCATATTTTTTCTCGTGCGATTACCTTTGATGCCGTAAGGCGTTGAGCACGAGATGGACGAGATGGGTCTAAGAACAAAACTGTAGTGCGATTACCTTTGATGCCGTAAGGCGTTGAGCACATGCCCTGGTTTCGGGTGAAAATTTTTCCGATCTTCCTGGTGCGATTACCTTTGATGCCGTAAGGCGTTGAGCACATAGAACTTGGAAACAAGGCAGATGCCGTCAATTCGTGTGCGATTACCTTTGATGCCGTAAGGCGTTGAGCACTTGATCGATTGGCGATGCCTATGCAGGCAATCCTTGAGTGCGATTACCTTTGATGCCGTAAGGCGTTGAGCACAATCAACTCCCTACTTGAGCACAACGGGATACTATGTGCGATTACCTTTGATGCCGTAAGGCGTTGAGCACGAGTAGACGGAGCTGACTTGGGTAATCTGGCATCCTGTGCGATTACCTTTGATGCCGTAAGGCGTTGAGCACACGCTGAATTTCGCAAACCCAACAACAACAGGTTTGCCGTGCGATTACCTTTGATGCCGTAAGGCGTTGAGCACATTACAGTCGCGGGTTGATCCCCTGCCTTTGCTAGTGCGATTACCTTTGATGCCGTAAGGCGTTGAGCACGAAATAGGAGCGAGGGAACTATTAGCACGATGCATGTGCGATTACCTTTGATGCCGTAAGGCGTTGAGCACTTGGTTATTCGAGAAAGTTCCCCTTCTCCCGTGCAACAAAAGCGAAGCATCCTCTGTCCTCCCCCCTCTTGTAGGGGGGAACGAGGGGGGTCGGGAGAAGGGGTTAGGGGATGAGGGTGAAATGCTTGCCAGTCGTGCTTTTCAGCTTAAGTTGACACCAATAACAGATGTGCGCCCTTCTCCAAAGTACGATCTAATTTAAATAAATAATCAAGCGGACATGATATAAGTCAGATTACTCTTCCAGAAAGCTGCGCCTACGTTCCCAGGAATCAACCGACAAACTTGACATACATTCATTCACCTCAATTTCCCATAATCCTCCACTCTCTTGCTTTCAGTTCCGCTAATTTCTCCAGCAAACTTTCAGCTAAATCAAATAACTTAAACTCAT
>NZ_JBKHHI010000270.1:0-9124 GCF_046539235.1 Coleofasciculus sp. | reverse complement strand
TAAACCCGCCCCGACAATTGTCCCTAAACCCGCCCCGACAATTGATTCCCTAAACCCGCCCCTACAGATTACCTAAAAAGAAAACAGCACCGTACTAAGTTTTGTAAACAAACCTCAAACCCTTACAAATGACACATGACGAATGACGAATGACTATCTTCACCGTTCACGTTAATTATGTCCACCTACTTATAATCGCCTTCTGCCTTCAATGTGCCACACCCACGGAATAATTGCCCCAGTAATCACGCCTATTCCCACGCTAAACGCCAAGACAATTCCCACAGGGAGTTTAATGGACTCAACATTGAGAAATCTCAGGGATACAAGTGTGGCGTTTTGTACCGATAAGATGGCAATTGCGGCAATCCAAGCGGCGACAATCACAGATGTGAGTAGATTAGTTAAGGCTTTCATCTCAAGCTTAGGTCTTCAGGGCAGTGGATGCAGTATAGTGTATATGAGTGCAGTTTGACGATATCCAGTATGCTAAGTGGCGATCGCACCTGGGCAAAGTTATTAAGCTAGACCAGGATAGCATTCGGTTTTACTGCCTCTGGGGGTGTTGTCAATGGAAGGTTGAGCGCATCGGTGGTGAAGTTATTCGGGATGATTCGATTTTTTGGGCTTAAATCCGAGAAGGGGTAGGTGTTTTCAAAGGCTGTGGTGATTTTCGGCTGTATCCCTTATGGGTTCTGGCTTTGAGTACACTAGCAGAAAAATTAGGGTCTCGGAAATCGTGAAACGCTTACTGGTACTGGATTCTGGATATTTTTTTTTAGATGCTTCTTGTCTGCCGAAGTCTGAAATGGTATATTAAAGAGAGTCTCTCGGAACTGAACCTTGAAAACTATATACAGCAAGCGTTTCAGAGGTCGGCAGTCGAAATCCTCTATAATCCCTATCAGGGATTGAAACAAGTAAATCATCATATCGATCGATGGTTCGCCATTGTCGAAATCCTCTATAATCCCTATCAGGGATTGAAACGTTATAATGACGATGGAATAGTAGTAGATAGCTGTCGAAATCCTCTATAATCCCTATCAGGGATTGAAACTTCAGGTAAGGAGCCGCTATCTATTGTAGAGAACCGTCGAAATCCTCTATAATCCCTATCAGGGATTGAAACTGAATTGCTAGGCACTGCTTATCTGTGGGAAAAGGTCGAAATCCTCTATAATCCCTATCAGGGATTGAAACCCTGACCACCCAGCCTGTAGGGTTAGATCTTGCGTCGAAATCCTCTATAATCCCTATCAGGGATTGAAACTCAGATCCACCGAAAGCCGATAGGGAGGTTTGGCTTGTCGAAATCCTCTATAATCCCTATCAGGGATTGAAACTGGCTGTAATCAGCGTACTCACAAGAGTGAGAAGGTCGAAATCCTCTATAATCCCTATCAGGGATTGAAACGTAGAGTCACCAGCACTAACAGGGTTATTTACCCGTCGAAATCCTCTATAATCCCTATCAGGGATTGAAACACTTAAAACTAACTCATCAGTTGCTTCATCCCTGTGTCGAAATCCTCTATAATCCCTATCAGGGATTGAAACTATTTTATAGAGATTTTCCGCTATCTCATGATTTGGTCGAAATCCTCTATAATCCCTATCAGGGATTGAAACGTATTCTTTTGGAGCCTTACTATTACTAGCTATTGTCGAAATCCTCTATAATCCCTATCAGGGATTGAAACAGGGAATCAATCCTCACTTGAGCCATTTCTAGCCGTCGAAATCCTCTATAATCCCTATCAGGGATTGAAACATAAATAATCCAGAAAAGTTTCCAACCACTTACTTGTCGAAATCCTCTATAATCCCTATCAGGGATTGAAACTTTGAAAGCGTTTGTGGTGCTGCTAATTTAATCAGTCGAAATCCTCTATAATCCCTATCAGGGATTGAAACGATCTGTGGATGTAAAGCTGAGACAGGGGAAATCGGGTCGAAATCCTCTATAATCCCTATCAGGGATTGAAACAGTGGATCTCCGCCCTCAAGTGGAAAGCGGCTGGGTCGAAATCCTCTATAATCCCTATCAGGGATTGAACAAATTAATTTCAGATTCTTGCTTTACAATTTCAGTGTTGAATCTTCTGTAATCCAGTCCGCGCAGGCGGACGCAAGTTTGTGTAGCAGCGATTTCAATCGCCTCCTCTTGCTGTGTAGAGACGTTGCATGCAACGTCTCTACAATCGTGATTCAGCAAACCCTAGTTATACCGTTGCCGGTTCCATCTGCTGAATCATCTGCTTCATCGCCTCAGCAATTTGATTTTGCTTTTCAGGAGAATCCGCTTCCATATACACCCGCATCAGAGGTTCGGTACCGGAGGGACGCAATAACACCCAACTTCCTTCTGATAAATAGAGTTTAATCCCGTCTTTGCGCCCCACTTCTTTAACCTTAATCCCAGCCACTTCTTTAGGAGGATTTTTGGTACAAGTGTCTAAAACGGCAGCTTTATGATCCTCATTCAAATGCAAATCTAGGCGCTGATTGTAAACTGGACCATCGGCTTCTTTAATCGCTTCTTCGACTAACTGACTTAGGGGTTTACCTTCGTAGGCAATAGCTTCAGCCACCAGCATATTGGCTAAAATACCATCTTTTTCGGGAATATGCCCAATAATGCTCAATCCGCCGGATTCTTCACCGCCAATCAGCACCTCAGTTTCCCGCATTTTCTGACCGATGTATTTGAAGCCGACGGCTGTTTCGTAAGTGTCTAGACCATGTTTTACGGCAAAGTTATCCAATAGGTGGGTTGTAGCAACGGTACGGACGATCGCACCTTTTTTACCTTTGTTTTTAATCAGGTGACGTGCCAGTAACAATAGCACCATATTGGGGGTTAGTACATTACCCTGTTCATCTACGATACCAAAGCGATCGCTATCCCCATCGGTGGCGAGACCTAAATCCGCCTTATCTCGCGTCACGGCTTCTCTTAACCCCACCAGATACTCGCCTTTGGGTTCGGGCATTCCGCCACCAAATAAGACATCACGGGTAGTGTTAAAGCTTTCCGTCTGACAGCCACAGTATTCTAAGACATCATCCAGATAACCGCGAGAGGTGGAATAGAGGGCATCATATTTTACATTCAGTTGCGCCCGTCGAATCCGTTCTACATCTAGTAGTGTGTAAATAAAGTCCAAGTAATCCGGTTTCGGGTCAAAGGTAGAAATTTTATCACCCTGCTTGCCACTAGGTAGTGCATCATCTGCCCCAGCAATATTGGAAACAATCGTATCCGTAATTTCCGGGGTAGCAGGACCTGCATAATCCGGGATATATTTAATTCCGCAATAGGCGGCGGGGTTGTGGGAGGCAGTAAACATAAGCGCCCCGGCTGAGTTGAGTTGACGCGCTTGATAGGCAATCACGGGCGTCGGACAATCCCGGTTGACAATTTTTACCGTCCAGCCCAAGTCTGCCAAAACCTCAGCAGCGGTGCGGGCAAACTCATCAGCCAAGAAGCGGGTATCATAAGCTACCAAGACGGGGCGGTCTTTGCTATAGGCTGTATCTAGATAACTCGCGATCGCACGAGTTACCTTACAGACATTGGCGAAGGTAAAATCATCTGCGATGATTCCCCGCCAGCCATCGGTACCGAATTTTATTTTATTAGCGCTATTTGTTGCACTCATTTGGGCTACGTTGCTCTTGATTTTACTCAATTTTGACATCTCCTCTCCTTAAAAGCGAGAAGATTAGAGAGCGGATGCTAAGCGACAGCTTGAAAGACTGTCGCTTCACATTTCTCGCGGTATGATCGTTTCAGATTGGAAAACAGATCGTACCGCTTCGGCAGTGTCAAGCTACCTCTACCCACCTTGGCTAGGTCTATTCCTAGCTGTGTGGCTACTTTTCCGATTATGTTTGATGCCCCGTTGCAATCAGCATTAATCAACTGACCGCCAGATGCCCTAAAAAGCCCACGTTTCACTCTTGTACCTGATGGTCTCCACCTTTCGGGTTTCTCGCCGTATTTCGGTAGGGAGTCACCATCTAAGAATGATGCTTGACTTGTATACGCCTCCTCTGTCAGGGTCATTACAATCCCGTATTCTGTGCCAAGCTGCCTTAGACGTTCAATTAGCCTGCCCGTGGGGATGGGCATGAAGTTTTGGTTCCCACGCTTACCCATCTTGGGACTGTTTTTGAGACCCTCGTTCCAACCAATAACCAGATTGCCGATTCCGTCAGCCAAGCACCGATTAATGATGAATCTAGCTGCCTTGTTAATGGCATCCCTCATTTGGTTGTTGCGTTTACCCTGCACCCGGTCTAGGTTGGCATCCCAATAGAATTCGGACTTACCCTGCTTGTACTTAGCTACTAAGCGGCAATACCCCTGATTCATTGACTTGAGCTTGCGCCCATCAATGATCAAGCTTTTACCTTGGGTTGATACTCCGGTTAACCAATTAGTGCCGCCGTGGTCAAATCCCCACGCTTGAGAGTAATCCAGGTTGGGGTTGACTTTAATGGGTTCTTTTGAGTCGTCTATTACCCAATCAATCCAGAACTCACCAAGACAAGGACGAATCGTTACTTCTTTAACCCAGTCTGAGTCAATAAACTCTGGCAATGGTAACTCAATCTGAGTGATTAGTTCAGGCTTGGATTTTTTGCTGATGGATGGGCGAAAACACCCGTCTTTGTAGGTTAGAGCTTGCTTAGGAAAAGTTACCGCCGCCAAACCACCTTTTTTCCTGTACTTAGGCAAGGATGGACGATTAGCTTCTCCCTGATAATAGGCGTCAACCAAGCTGTTATAACTCTTAATTGATTCACCTACAGACTGAGCGTGTTTGCTGTGCGGATTGAGCGGCTAGTGCCTTATAATGCATGCTCAGTTTAAGCTCTTTGTCTAACTCTGGGTAAGTCGTGCGACACCTGTACAACTTCCAGCCACACCGAAATTCATCGCCCCGCCAATAAAAAGTCAAAGCGTCATCGCGCCTTTCCCTCCATTGATAATGCTTTTGCCTGGTGTAATAAATTGCACAATTAATTAGACTATTTGCATTCTGACACTGGTTGATCCAGTAAGCTTTATCTTCATCTGCAAACTTGGCTCTAATTGGAATAGTTCGATACAGTTTTATCACCTTCTTTATGTTTTTATATTATATTATACAATAAAAAACTAGGTTAATATAATACCACAAAACCCCAGGTTAAAACCTGGTTTAAAGCTTTCATGCCCCGCGTTTTAACCGGGGATAAAAGCTTTAGTTTTATGAGTATTGTCATTCGTCTTATGTCTTATGTCGGACTATCCCAATATGTGCCTGAATACCATTTGCCTTGTCCCCACCAAAAGGGAGTTAACCCAAATGGCACGCTCGCCTTCTGCCGTTTTAGATCGCCGAAACCTTTGATATACTGTAGGGTGATCATTGCCCACCAGTATGCCAGTCAGTACCATTCGAGTTAACCCAGATTTACTCCAGCGTGAGAACTTCTTCTCCGATGGTGGGATGGATACAAATCGTCTCATTTAGCTGTTGCTTGTTGACGCCCTGACGAATCGCCACGGCGAGAGTTTGGATAATATCCGCCGCATGTTCACCCACCATTTGAGCGCCTACAATGCGCTGGTTTTCTCCCTCAGCGATTAATTTGATCATCACTTTTTCATCTTGTTCACTCAGGCTGTAAAGCATAGGTTTAAATTCAGTGCGGTAGCAGCGTACAGATTCACCAAATTTTTCCTGCGCCTTGCTTTGTGTCATTCCCACAGTCGCCGCTTCTGGGCGGGTAAACACCGCAGAGGGAACATTGTCGTAATTAACCGACTGAGGTTGGTTCCCAATCGCCGTATCCACAACGGCTTGACCTTCAGCGATGGCGACGGGGGTTAAGGGGATACGATTGGTGCAATCGCCAATGGCAAAAATAGTATCCTGCGTCGTGCGGCTGTACTCATCCACCTCAATGACGCCTTTTTCACTGACGTTAACCTCCGTGTTTTCCAAACCCAAGTCTTTAGTATTGGGGGCGCGACTGGTGGCAATTAAGACGGTATCGGCGTTCAGGGTTTCTTGATAGTCCCCGGATAAGCTGAGTTGGATTCCATCGCTTCCTTTAGTAATTTCTTTGGCTGTCGTTTGAGTCAGAATCCGGATTCCCCGTTGACTTAAGCCCCTTTGCACAGACAGGCGGATATCCTGATCAAAGCCAGGTAAGATTGACTCCTCGACATCCATCAGCGTCACCTCAGATCCCAAAGCATCCATCATACTGGCAAATTCTACACCAATATAGCCGCCACCAATAATTGCCAGTCGTTTGGGCAAGTCTTGCAGGTGAAACATTTCGCGGGAGGTAATTCCATGCTCTTTGCCAGGGATGTTTGGCACAATGGGATGTCCACCTACAGCAATAATAATTTTATTGGCAGTAATTTGGCGATCGCTTACGGTTATAGTATGAGCATCTACAAATTTGGCTTGACCGCGAATCAGGTCGATTCCCGCCTCCTCCAGGGTTTGCAGATAGGATTGATTCAGTTTATCGATATGGTGGTGGACTTTGCTGAGAAATTGTGACCAATTAATCTGGCGTTGACATTCACTCCAACCATAGCTGGTGGCGAGTTGATCTTGCAACGCAAAATCAGCCGCATAGACCATTAATTTTTTGGGAATGCAGCCGCGATTGACACAAGTACCACCGAGGGATTCTTTTTCCACCACAGCAACATTGATGTCGTAAGCCGCCGCTCGTTTTGCCGCTGCCAGACCGCCAGACCCTGCACCAATAATGAGGAGTTCGTAATTATAAGACATACTGTTGTTTGAGTATCTGTACCTGACTTGAAGGTTGCATAGGTGAAGCAAGTCTTGCACCATTCAACAGGCAGATTTTTTATCCATTACAGTCGATTGTAGGGGCGGGTTTAGAAACTAATGTAGGGGCGGGTTTAGGAACTAACGTCAGCTATTGCTGAAATAACGGAACAACAAAACCCGCCCTCCTCACCAATAAATAAACAACAAAACCCGCCCTAGTCCAGTCTCGTTCTCTTGCGCTGCCTCCCTTGATCAGGGCTAAAGCCCTTACTACGAACTACGAACTACGAACTACGAATTACGAACTACGAACTAACTTCATCAACCTTTAGGCAGAGGATAGTTTAGGTCATAACACCTAAGGTAAAGCTGTAATAAAATTTTATTGGCTTACACATCACCGATTGCTACAATGAGCCAGACCGAATCTCCCGACAAAACTCAAGACGATTCCCCGACTACCAAGGAAGAGGTAACCACCTCTCATGTTTCGCCGTGGTTAGTGCGCCTAGTTTATCCCCTAGGGCGTCACCTGGTTTTGCCCTTTTACTTTGGCAAGATTGAGGTCAAGGGACGGGAGAATTTACCCAAAGATAGTCCGGCTATCTTTGCACCCACCCATCGTTCTCGCTGGGATGCGCTGATGTTAGCTTATGCCGCAGGTCGAGATATTACCGGACGAGATTTACAGTTTATGGTGTCGGTTGATGAAATGAAAGGGGTGCAAGGGTGGTTTATTCGTCGTTTAGGCGGATTTCCCGTTGATCCAAAACATCCGGGAATTTCCAGTCTGCGTCACGGAATTGAGTTATTGGAGAAGGGAAAAGTTCTGGTTATTTTCCCTGAAGGCGATATTTTTCGGACGGAAGAAATCCAACCCCTAGAACCAGGATTGGCTCGGATGGCGCTCCATGCAGAAACGGATCAACCGGGTTTAGGAATTAAAATTGTGCCGATTCGGATTCATTATAGACAACCTGTACCCCACAAGGGATGCGATGTTGACATTCGTATTGGTTCACCTTTATCCGTAGCGGATTACTGTCATAAACCTGTCAAAGGATGTGCTGAAGAGATTAGGGATGATTTGCGACAGGCGCTTCAGGATATTGGTGATAAATGATTAATTGGTGATTGGCATCAATTGTCGGGGCGGGTTGAGGAACTAATGTAGGGGCGGGTTGAGGAACTAACGTCAGCTATTTACTAATAAATGCACAACAAAACCCGCCCGACTTCACCGATAACGGCTCACCAAAACTCGCCCTAATTAATCTTTGTCTCTATTGCTATCAGTTGATGGCTCCCCTCTCCCAAACTTGATACTGCTGGCGAATTGGAAAAACCTAACCCCCCAGCCCCCTTCCCTGCAAGGGAAGGGGGAGCATCAAAGCCCATCCCCGCGTCGGGGAGGGGTTTGGGGAGGGGTCAGACCCATCAGTTAATGACCAGCAGTATCAAACTTGGGAGAGGGGTTGGGGGTGAGGGCTGTCTACAAACAAGCCTAGTTAATTAGTCAAGGTTGACTTTAAAGACTTTGTTCTTTTCGGCTTCCGCTTTGGGCATGTTGAGATTTAGAATGCCGTCTTTATAGTCAGCTTGGACTTGCGTATTCTCAACTTGTCCGGGTAAAGGAATTACGCGGCGGAACTTACCATAGCGGAATTCACTGCGCGTCATTCCTCCTTCTTCAGTCTTGGCTTCAGATTTGCGTTCACCGCTAATCATTACTGAATCTTTGGTCACTTGCACATCTAAATCCTTGGGTTCCATTCCCGGAACTTCTAGCTTGAGATGGATGTTATTTTCGCTTTCTTCCATTTCTACGGGTGGTGCAAAGTTGATACCATCCCCTTCCCCGCGCATCGGTGCTAGACTTTCAAACAGGCGGTTCATTTCTTGTTGCAGAGAGTCAATTTCTCCGAAAGGTTGCCAACGAACAAGTGCCATAGTTATGACCTCCTAATTGCTTCCACAATAATTTTGATACGTTCTCTATCGGGAAACGTCTACCAAAAGTTGTAGATAGATAGTCTTATGGCTTTTGGTTAGAGCGGTTGGTGCAAGTTTTTGGGCTTGGGTGTAGAATGCGATCGCCTCTTTGATTTTCCCCTCTCGTGCCAATCTCACTCCTTCTTCCACCTTAACTTGTGCGGCAAAGGTGTGGGCGACAGCTTTGGGTTGGTTGTCTTTATCCTCTGTGTATGGATTCAGGTCAATATCTGGGTCTAATTCTAGGGCTTGGGTGTAAGATGCGATCGCCTCTTTTATTTTCCCCTGTCGTGCCAGTTTTTCTCCTTCTTCTA
>NZ_JBKHHI010000269.1:0-9127 GCF_046539235.1 Coleofasciculus sp. | reverse complement strand
TATCCTAAAGCCGTCCAGCTAGATGGGTTAGTTGTTTGAGATTAATCAAACAAAGTTTTTGGTCTTGGGGGTCAACATCAGTCCAACCCTTACTTTCCAGCTTTTTCATGATTTTAGCTGTATCTTCCACACTGATATCTGTAACCTCAGCTAAGTCTTTATAGGGAATGTTATGGATTTCGGTTCCCTTTTCCCCCACTTGACCATAATTCTCTGCTAAGTTGACCAAAGTATTGGCTAACTTAATCGCCGGGGGTTGATGGCGTCGTTGAAAGCGAACATTGGTCTGACGCAGCCGTCTAACCATCAGTTGTAGCATCCGGTGGTGTAACTGGGGATCTTTGAACAGGGTTTGAATGAAGCGCTGGGCGGAGACGCTGAGTAATTTGACCGATGAAAGGGCGACAACATCTGTAGACCGGGGAGATTCATCCAAGATTGCCATCTCGCCAAAAAAATCTCCCCGACCCAAAATTGCCAAAGTAACGGCGTTGTCCCCATACAGGCGTCGAACTTTGACCCAACCGGACATGATAAAGTAAACAGCATTACCCCAGGCATCTTCCATTAAAACGGCTCGTCCTGTGGGATATTCATGTTCAACTCCAACTGACAACAGCCATTCTAGTGTCTCGGGGTTCGCCGTATTAAATAGAGGGAAAAGCTCACTAAAAGCTTTGGTGTGCATGAAAGGTTTATTAAAGTTGGATCGTCTAAGATTCCATTACACCACACCAGAACAACAGTCCCCAACTTCCTTAAGTTAGTGGTCTGTGAGCCGGGGTGCAGGAGTGCAGAGGGGTAGGGGTTTAGGAGGGGTTAACCGTAAGTTAATTGACCAATACTGTTTTTATTATCGCAGGGAAACCACGCGATCGCTCTTTTCTAGGGTTGGATAAATCCGTAAGACTTCCTCTCTTGCCCAGCGATCAGCGGCTAGAATATCTTCTAGTCCAGGATCAGGGCAGTTATCGTGGGTGTGGCGATCGCAGGTTTGCTCAATACACCGGGCAATGTCTAAGTATTGGATTTTCTCGTCTAAAAACAGTGCCACGGCTTGCTCATTAGCGGCGTTTAATACCGCCGGCATTGAACCCCCAGCCCGCCCTGCGGCGTAGGCTAATTGCATACAGGGATATTTATCATGGTCGGGTTGTTTAAATGTCAATGTCCCCGCCTTGACTAAATCCAAGGGTTCCCAGTCTGTATAGATGCGATCGGGCCAGGATAAGGCATAGAGTAGGGGTAAGCGCATATCGGGCCAGCCTAACTGGGCTAAGACCGAGGTATCTTGTAATTCGATTAAGGAGTGAATAATGCTCTGGGGATGGATGACAATATCGATATCGTCATAATCCATACCGAAGAGGAAGTGCGCTTCAATCACCTCTAGCCCCTTATTCATCAAGGTAGCGGAATCGACGGTAATTTTGCGCCCCATCGACCAGTTAGGATGTTTAATCGCATCGGCAACTGTTACCTCCCCTAACCTGTCCACTGACCAATCCCGGAAAGCGCCCCCAGATGCGGTGAGGATAATTCGCCGTAATCCGCCCTCTGGGACTCCCTGAAGGCATTGGAAGATGGCAGAATGTTCCGAGTCAGCCGGAAGCAGTTTAACGCCATGTTTGGCAATTAGGGGATTGACAACGGGTCCCCCGGCGATTAGGGTTTCCTTGTTGGCTAAAGCAATATCTTTTCCGGCTTCAATGGCGGCAATGGTGGGGAGCAATCCGGCACATCCAACAATCCCAGTAACTACCGCTTCAGCATCACCATAACGGGCAACCTCCACCACACCCGCTTCTCCAGCGACTAGAATCGGTTGGGGATCAAGATCTGCGATCGCGGATTTTAGGTCAGGTAATTTTTCCGCATCACAAATTGCTACGATTTCCGGTCGAAACTGCCGAATCTGGGCAGCTAGTAGTTCCACATTGCGCCGGGAAGCCAATCCCACCAACCGGAATTGGTCTGGATGGTGAGTCAGAATCTCTAGGGTTTGGGTGCCAATCGATCCAGTGGAGCCGAGGAGAGTAATTGATTTCACAACAGTTTCTTAAGAATTCGCCGCTCTTTATTACTATAGGATTATTTTGCACATCGTTCATCAGCCTGGAACTAAAGTTCCGGCTAAAAGCTTAAACCCGTTAAAACGGGTTCACAAGTTTACCCAGTCAGTTGTAGGTTGGGTTGACGCCAGGAAACCCAACACCATTATTGATTTGCTGGCTAAGGTTTTTAGTGATGCGATCGCGTATGGTGAAGACTGCACAACGACAAACTCAAGATATTACTCCCCTGTCTCTCTGGCAAACCAGCGCCGGATTAGTTCCACCTGGAAGCCGTAGCCGCAACCACTATCTTCAATTAACTCCCGTTGCAACAGTAAATTAAGGGTAGGATTCAAATGATCCGGAAAGTCGCGGGATAAAGCCGCCTTACCAATACTCACTCCTTCCCCTTGTGCGGCTAAAAAGCGCAGTATCGCCAATCCCAACTCATCCACTTGATTGCGTTCGATGTCCGCAAAGAAGAAGCTACCACTACTTAACGCTTCAGGTATAGCGGCTTCCACATCAGCTACGGTTGCTAGTCGGCGAACGGGTACCTCTTGCTCATTTTTCAGGGCGACAATCTCAGAGCAAAGTAACGCCACAGCAAACGCTACGCTCCCCGCCACGCTCACCATCATGGCAAAAGTTGCGCCTAACATCATGCTCCCCGCCACACCCCCCACTACGCCTAACACCAATACAACCTCAATTTCATTCAATGATGCTCCCAGAGCCAACAATACTAAACCCAAAATTAAATTGGCAAGTATTGGTAAAATGAAGTATACCTGAAACAGAAGTTTCCAGAATTTCGGATTTTGCCACTGCAAGGAATTGCCTCGGTTATGGTGAAAGTCCAAGGTATAATCAATTCGTTTTAGATGGTTACAAAACGCTGAGGGATGAAAGATTATCCAAAAAAACAATTGCAAACTTCCCAGAATCAAGTTTGGGTGCTGCTCAGGTGAATCAGTATAGGCATTGCGGGGAACCGAAGGTGAAGACATCTCAGTTTAGGATTAAAACGTGACTCTGTGAATAGGAAAATTCAGTATAACTCACATATTCCACCAGTTTCACCAACCGCCTAGGGTTGAAACCCAAGGAACCAAAAGCGAAAGTTGTCTAAAGACGACTGAATAAGAGTTTTAGTCCACTTTAGTGGACTTGAGCTCTTAGCCCGGAGTTTGAACTCCGGGCGGATGTCGGGGGAGCATCCCAATTTGGCACGTTGGCTCTTTGAATGGGGCTGAAAGCCTTGCAATTGCGTTACTTGAGGTAATGCTTTGTCCAAAACGGGATGCTCCCGATGTCGGGGCTTACTGACAAAGATGCAAGTCTGAGATATAACGAGTTACAATTGCTGTTCCAACTGTAACTCACATTGTTGAAAAACATAATTAACCGCAGCAAATAACCGCTCCAAGTCCTGAATTGTATAAAACCGCTTATTTTGGGTAAAGTTATCAGATATCAGTTGACCAAACTGCCAGATCGCCCCATTGGAAACAACACCAAATATTCTTTGTCCTGGATCATTGTTAATTTTCTGCACCGCCACCATCTCTGCCAAACATTGCCCCCATCCTTCAGTAAAATCACTCTCCTTCTTTGCCTCAACCACTACAAAATAGGGCTTATCGAACACCACTGTCCCCAAGGGGGAGCGCTTTGCCACGATATAATCAGGAGTCCCCGATAAGTTTTCATCGTAGGTCAATGCTTGGTGACTCCAAAGCAGAAAATTGCGGCGATAAGCTTTCCAAACTTCTTTTAATATGGGATAAATAATCGTCTCACAAATCGCCATCTCGGAATTGTCAAATACCCCCTCATTTAAAATTAACTCTAATTCATTTCTAAAATTGTCACTCACGTCAAATTCAATCTCGGTAATGAAATTGTCCCGAACATATTTGATCTGAAACGTTTTAGCGACTACGCCAATACTTTTATAACTGCTAAATGACATGGTTGACCTCTGTATCGTGGGTGGGCGGCGACGGTTGAATCGATATAGAATTGGTGGGCAATGCCCACCCTACTGGGGTTGTAGAGATGTTTCGGTAGAATGTCTGGGCGGGTTTAGTTACATCTGGGTGCAACCGAAAATAGAGTAGTAAAACCCGCCCCTACACAGACTCTAAAAATTCGTGAAAGGTTCTATCTGTCTTAATCCCTCCTCCCGCCAATCATCCCCCGTTTCCCCCTCTTCCAAACTAAACAAACGTTCGCGACACAGAATTTGCAGCAGCAGGGGTAAACATTGACTTTTCTCTAAAATCCAGGCTACATCTTCAACCGGAAACGGAATCGGTGAACTATCAATCAATTCCCGCGCTTCCGCCTCCGTCAATGCGCCCAGATAGGCGGTATAGCCAAAGATATTGAAAAAGGGAGAACTATGTCCCGTATGAGACGCCAAATCCAGGGGAGATTCCGGTGTGGCTAAAATAAAAGCCAGATTTCCCCCTGTCTGATTCGTGGCTAGAGACCGTAAACTTTCCCAAAACCCATCATCTAATTCTGGACAACGCTGCAATCCCACGCCAATTTCATCCAATAAAATAACGGTGGGTGAATGCAAATGGCTACTCACCACATCCATAAAATAATCCAGGTGACAAGGATTAGGCACTTTCATATTCATGGCTTCTAGAATATAACCCAGCAATTTCTCTTGGCTTGCCATCCGTGTATCCTGAAAATCCACAAATATCCAGCAGTAGCGTTCGGGATGGGGTAACCAGTCCGATTTTTGACCGGGACGTAATTCGTCCGGTGGCGTCGTGGTAATGGTTTTCAAGTAGTGTAACAGAGAGGTTTTGCCGATGCGCCGCTTCCCGATAATGGCTGCATTTTGTAGGGGATGGCGTTTGAGTAAATTGAACAGGCGTTTAAGTTCTCGTTTGCGCCCAAAAAAGTAGCGGGGATGGGTGATGGGTGTCCCGGTGATGAAGGGTGAAGACTCCTCCAGGGTTGGGTTTGAGTCATTGGGAGATGGTGGATTGTCTGACTCATCTAAATAAATATCTCGCCAGTTTAACCCCAATGCTTCGCACAGTTCGACAAAATACTCAAAATCAACGGGTTCGCCATTGAGGAATTTTTTCACCGTGGATAACGATGGGGTAACGTGTTCAGCAAACTTCTTTTGGCTGGGGTAGCCATTGCGCCGAAGTGCTGATTTGACAAGGTTTCTGTAGTCTGGGGCAACTTTAAGCGATCGCGCCATTATTCATAATCAGCGACAAGTGGATTCAGGTCAACTCAAAGTTAGCCATAAGTCAGCTACCTCAGCCAAATTTCTCAACCCGGTACTCACCTAGCCTTCTCCTTGAATAGGATTAAGAGTTCAATCTGATTCAATGAAACGATTTGAAGACCTCAAAACCATCCTGGAGATAATTGTAATCTTCGCGGCGCTGGCTGAATACCCCCTGCTGCTAGTGACGGCGGTTGTCGTTGTCTGGATGTATGTGCTAATCAACGATAAGGATATTGAAGGGTAGAATTTCTATAGCCGTTGGTTTGACATAAGGGGAATTATCCTGATTGGGAAGTCCCTCAATTGTAAATAATTAACATTTAACTCCATCAGGTGCGAGACAATCTCAAATCCTCCTTTTAAAATCGAGGAAGCCACTTTTACTTTTATTCAAAACAATAAGTGGGTGGACACAATTAAAGTTAACGGTGGATAGTGTCATTCGTCATTCATTTATGTAAGGGAACTTTAACGGTGAAACTGCACTGGCTACTTCCCAGTTTTCTCGGCTTTTTTTTGCTCTCCTTTCCAGCGCAAGCGGCGAGATTACTCTCCTGGCGCTTTGATGTGAATCAAAATCAACTTGTCTTTACCACTGATGAAGGGGTACAACCCAGAGGAGAATTTCTTACCAATCCCAACCGCCTGGTGATTGATTTACCCGGTATCCCCCTGGAGAATGCCAAATTAGAACAATTAGTCGGTGGTGCAGTGCGGGTGGTGCGTGTTAGTCAATTGAACCCCCAAACCACGCGCTTGGTGATTGAGTTTAATCCGGGTTATACGATTAATCCCCAACAAGTTCTATTGAAGGGATTCTCCCCTCGGATGTGGACAGTGCAGTTACCACCACCGCAACAAATGGTTCAATTAACTACACCAACCCCCCTACCATCGCAAAATTCTGTTATACCTCCAACAACCAGCAATCCTCCCTTCAATCTCTCCCAAGTTCCCAACCGCCGTATTGTGGTTATGGTTGATCCCGGACATGGGGGAAAAGATCCCGGTGCAGTTGGGTTAAATGGATTGCGGGAAAAGGATGTAATTTTGCCCATTTCTCAACAAGTTGCTGCTATTTTACAGCAACAAGGAATTCAAGTAATTCTCACTCGAACCAGCGATTATTTTGTAGACTTAGCACCCCGCGTGGAGATGGCAAGACAAGCCCAGGCGGACTTATTTGTGAGTATTCATGCGAATGCTGTTGGTCGTCGTCCTGATGTGAATGGATTGGAAACCTATTATTACTCGAATGGTCAGGGTCTGGCTCAAACCATTCATGATAGTATTTTACAGGCAATTCCGATTCGCGATCGCGGCGTGAAACAAGCCCGATTTTACGTGCTGCGGAATAACCCTATCCCTGCTGTTCTTGTGGAAGTTGGATTTGTTACCGGACGAGAGGATAACCCACGCCTAGGGACACCCGAATATCAGAGTCAAATGGCAGGCGCGATCGCACAAGGTATCTTACAATATATTCGGCAGAATCCAACGAATAAATTGTCGGGGCGGGTTTAGCTGCTTAGGGCTTGCTATTGACCGATAACCTTTCCACAAAACCCGCCCTTCCTAACCTCGTGCCTTCGGCATCGAAATAAATCCCATCTGCCATCTGCCATCTGCCTTGCTGCTAAGGCAACCAAAAATCGGGTAATACTGTTTTCCCCCAATCCCGTACCCTTTTATTAATCATCCGCCCCAGTTGAATATGAGGTTCATCAGGTTCAACCGGAATAATCGTTGCCTTATTTCCGTACCCAAAACGGTCAATTACCAAATTTGCCGCCTCTAAACCCGTTATGTATGCCTTCTCCTGTGACCAAGAACCGTGCTTCGTAACAATCCAATCCCCACTCATAAACACATTATCAATTGGAGTTGTTGCTGGCAGCAAATACTGATAACTTCCCGGTGCAAAATGCGTTACTCCTTGCGGTACACGAATCACACTGCTATCAATAACCTTGGCATCCCGGAACTCTGGCACACAAGTGGCTAAATCTCGATGAACCTTTGCCACAATTTGCTCATCACTCATCGGCAATAACTGATTCGCATGATAAAAATCTGCTTCAATGACACTTCCCGGTTCATAAGCATATTCATCATGCAACGCATTCAAATCAAAAAATGTCCACCCCGTCGTCGGATCAAAGCCAAAACAAGCATTAGACGGATTCCGCAGAATAACTTTTCGGTCAAACCATAACCGGGTTGCCAGAACATCAATTGCGCCTAAGTTTCTCAAATTCCGGAATTCCGAATAGGGTGGCAAGCTACTACTCGCACTGACAATTTTTTTCATGCCATTGACACTAACGGCAAAAATAACCGCATCGGCTTCAAAGACGTCCTCTCCACAGACAACCGCTTTCGCTTTACCCCTATCGTCCAAGAGAATATCGTTTACCCGCTTATTCGTCAGCACTCGTCCCCCGGCTTTCTCAATCTGCTCCACCCAGGGTTTAAAAATCATCTCTGCCACCGTTCCCCGACACCAGACAACATCAAAATTAGGTTGGTGAGCCAAAATGAAGTAATAGAGCATTCCCAGGGCGGCAGCGGCTGAACATTGCTCACCGGGGGCAAATAGCCCCACCAATAGCATCGGTTCAAAGGAATCTCGATACAATCGGGCAGAGACACCAAACTGTTTAAAGAGTTCGCGGGCAGTTACCTGATCATAACGTCGCCATGCTTGATCAGAATTATCAAAATCAATCAGAGCATACAACAGAGGTAAAGCAGAAAGCCTGTCAATCAGAGGTAAGCGTCTAAACTTAGGATAGAGAAACGTTCCTAATGGAGTAGGAAGCGGGAACTCATTCTGAAACAGAGGCGATTCGACTTCTAACCCAGCAGGAGAATATTGGCAGGAATGGGTAAAAGGTGTGAAAGGTTGAAGTCCCAATTCGTTAACCAGGCGAAAGATATTGCGATAGGGATACCAGAACCCATGAATACCCCCCTCGACTGAACGTCCGCCAGAGGTTTTCCATCCAGCTACTAATCCACCGAGATAGGGGGCGGCTTCTAGAAGAGTAACATTGTAGCCTTGTTGAGCAAGATGATAAGTCGCACCTAAACCTGCCCATCCTGCACCAACGACGACTATCCGCTTTTGTGCTGACGCTTCTGACATCCTTGATCTCATAACTCTCTCTTTATTTAGAATGCCATGATTAGGGGCTTGCGTCAGCCCAACTGAAGCCCAAATAAGGAAGCAGGCAAGATGCCCGCTCTAATTCAGGTTGGAAAAAGCTGGTTGAAGCTTTCTCACTTCCCACTCCCTAAACTCTCGAACAGTTTTCCAGGTATGAAATTGGGAAGGTGAGGGGCCAAAAAACGGTGGCAATCATAAAGACTATCCGACACCGAGTTTTTTGCTCCGACGATAAATCCGTCTCTTGCTGGAATGCATTTAACCAGTTTATGCAAAATAATCCAGCGATTAATAAGTAAATTGTCAGAAGTCCTAGTATCATAATCCTATTGAGTAGAGAAGTTTACTGCATCTATTCCAAGTGATGATGGAACAAATTAGTTTTTTGACTCCAGCAGTTTACCAAACGAGTCCTGATAATAGGCAAGTGATTACATGATTAAGCATACACACCAGTTCTTTTTCCCAAAGAATAGTGGAATGTGCCTCTATCTAAAGGAATAGTTTTCAGGAAAGTCAAAAAGGAAAGCTGCTTGAGGTAACGTTCGCTACCTATATCCCCCTTCCGTCCCCCTTTTGATCCCCCTCTTCCCTATTAGATCCCCCTCTTCCCTATTAGATCCCCCTCTTCCC
>NZ_JBKHHI010000268.1:0-9175 GCF_046539235.1 Coleofasciculus sp. | reverse complement strand
TTAGCGCTTCAGCGCTTATGGCACTAAAGTGCCTACTACGAACGACGCGATCGCTTAGGCTTGTAGTTAGCGCTTCAGCGCTTATGGCACTAAAGTGCCTACTACGAACGACGCGATCGCTCCTCTTGGCTCTGTTAGGGTTAAGCTTAAGTTTGGGTATCCATACAATACCTCTAGTCAGGGCAGAACTCCCTACCACTACCCAGACTCCCGCCTTAGTACAAGTCGGCAAAAATCACTACGATGCCGGACAGTTTACCGAAGCGATACAGGTTTTGCAACAAGCAGCACAGGGGTACGCCGAGACTGGGAATACTCTCCAGCAAGCTCAAGTATTAAGCCTGTTGTCATTAACGTATCAGAAACTGGGACAGTGGCAAGCGGCTGAACAAGCAATTCAAACCAGTTTGTCTTTACTCGACACTGAACCTGAAGCTAACCCAAGGGTTCGCGCTCAAGTATTCAATGCTCAAGGGCGTCTCCAATTAGCTACAGGCAATGCTGAAGCGGCTTTAGCTACCTGGGAACAGGCAGAAACTCTCTATCAGCAAGCGGGTGATCCGATAGGAGAAATTGGTAGTCAAATTAATCAAACTGAGGCAATGCAATCCCTGGGATTATATCGACGCACAGAACAACTTTATCAGCGGCTAGAACAAGCCATTTCCGGGTTAGAGGATTCACCCGTGAAGATAGCTGGGTTGCAAAATTTTGGGACTATTTTGCGACAAGGAGGGGATTTAGAAAAATCAAAAGACATTCTCAGCCAAAGTTTAGCCTTAACTCAAGCCTTAGCCTTACCGCAACAGGAAAGTCAGACATTGCTGAGTTTAGCTAATACAGAGCGAACCTTAGCCCAACGCGCTAAAGTATTTGAGGAATCCTCAGCCGAACCCTATACCCAAGCTGCCCTAACTCACTATCAACAGGCAGCAATGACAGCCACGCTCCCTTTAACCCGAATTCAAGCTCAACTGAATCAATTGAGTTTAGTGATTGAGACTGAATCTCTATCACCGGATCAAGAATTATTGTCCTCAATCTCAGCCGGATTATCAACTTTACCGGCTAGTCGCGCTTCTGTCTATGCCTATGTCAATTTTGCTGAAAGTTTGCTCCAGATGCCAGAGTTAATGGTACAGGGGAAACGCCTGAATGATATTGCAGCAATTTTAAAGATAGCGATTCAACAGGCTGAAGGTTTAGCAGACCAACGGGCGATATCCTATAGTTTGGGTACCTTAGGTAAGCTCTATGAAAAAAACCAAGACTGGACAAATGCCAAAACAGTGACGGAAAAAGCACTCCTGATTGCTCAACAGATGAACGCTGCTGATATTGCCTATCAATGGCAATGGCAAATGGGGCGATTACTGCAAGCCCAAAGCCAAGATAGGACTCAAAATCTGCCTGTTAATCCAGACGCGATCGCATACTACCATGAAGCCGTTAAGACACTCAATAATTTACGCGGTGATTTAGTCGCCCTCAATCCCGAAATTCAGTTTTCCTTCCGAGAAACCGTCGAACCCGTTTATCGTCAATTCGTTGATTTACTTCTGGGTTCTCCTACTCCCAGCAAAGAACATCTGATCCAAGCTCGCAATATCATGGAAGCCTTGCAACTGGCTGAACTGGATAACTTCTTTCGGGATGCTTGTGCCACACCGGAAGCCGTGAATATTGATAACGTCGATCCCCAAGCCGCGATCATTTATCCGATTATACTACCCAATCACTTGGATATAATTCTCAAATTACCTGGACAAGATAACCTGCGCCACTATGCTCATCAAGGTATCTCAGAAAATCAAGTTGATCAAGCTGTGGAACAATTGCGCCAGGATTTAACCAAGCGCAGTACGAGCATCAGTGAAATTAAACAAGATGCGGCACAACTTTACGATTGGTTAATTCGCCCCTTTGAAGCTGATTTAGATCCCGCCAACTCAGATAACCCCACCGTTAAAACCTTAGTATTTGTCCTCGATGGTTCCTTACGCAATATTCCGCCCTCTACTCTCTATGACGGAGAAAAGTATTTAATTGAGCGATATTCAGTGGCGTTGACTCCGGGTTTACAACTCCTAGAACCAAAACCCCTCAGCCGCGAAAATTTCCGGGGGTTGATTGCTGGAACGACAAATGCACCTAGCTTTGAACAAGAAGGATTTTCTACCCTAGACAATGTAGCGAATGAGTTAGCCGGAATCCGACAGCAAATTACCCTGAATCAAATTTTAGAAAATCAGGACTTTATACAAGATAATATCCGCAATCAGATTCAGATGGCATCCTTTAATCTGGTACACATTGCCACCCATGGCAAGTTTAGTTCTAATCCCCAACAAACCTTCCTTTTAGACTGGAGTGGGCGGATTAATGTTAAGGATTTAGATAGTTTATTACGCACCAATGAACCCAATCGTACCAGCGCTATTGAATTACTGGTTTTGAGTGCTTGCGAAACAGCAACGGGGGATAAGCGTGCCGCATTAGGATTAGCCGGAATTGCCGTGCGAGCGGGTGCCCGCAGCACATTGGCGACATTGTGGCAGGTTAATGATGCATCCACCGCAGAATTTATGCGGCGGTTTTATCAACAGTTAAAAGAGCCTCAACTCAGTAAAGCTGAAGCTCTGCGGCAAACTCAAATTGCTTTTTTAACCGAGTATCCCGATGATCCCGACAAAGATTACCTACGCCCCTATCACTGGGCACCTTTTATTCTGATTGGGAACTGGTTATAACATTGTCCGGGATAACACTGCCAGCAATGGGTTCTTGTTCAATTTCTTTTAATCCAATTCGTTCATCTCCCAAGAGTTCTATCCAGATACTTTCCAATGTGGCATCGTCAGGATATTGCAAGCGTAATTGAGCCAATTCTGTGAGCATATCGTACCAAATATCATGACTGGCGTAAGCGGCGACTCGTTCTAAAGGATTTTTTGCCTGATTTAATTCAGCCTCCAGTTCAGGAGGTTGGGAAACTCGTCGCACAAACCCAGTCAGTGATGCTGGAGCCAGTCGAGTTGCGGCTTGCGGGGCTTGTGTTGAACGAGGACAACTCATTTCAAAATACCAACGATAGGTTTTATCTAGTTCTAACGGCTTTTCTGTTTTAGGAATCGTGACACTGACAATTCCTGGTGTTGCTGGCAGTTTAAAGGTGGCGCGGTAAATATCATTTTCCCCCTGTTGGATAGAAAATTCTCCAGAGGATACTTTGTCTGAACCGTAGGGAACGTAAACCCAAAAGGTGGGATAGTCACTCACGGTTAACTGAAAGTTCTTGCCACCTGCCATGCGAGTCAGGAAGAGATCTCCTGGCTTGTATTCACAGTCACCACGAGTCCCCGTGCCATTGTTTGTTTGAGGAGTACCGCCACCATCCTTAGGTGGTAAATTGGGCAGGAGAGAGGGAATCGATATTGGCTCAAAAATAGTATTTTGCGGCTCAACTTGTGCCGTCGCTGGGGAAAGAGTAGTAATAAGGCTAACGATAATTCCTATAGCTAGTAGGGGTTTGCTGCGAGGGAAAAGCATCAATTGGAAACTGTTCATGTCTTAACCTGTAAAAATACTAGAGGATAGAACGTGGAGTTGTTGTCTGGGGAGTTCTCAGAGTGGGGAAGCCGGTGAGAATTTATAAGGTAACTCTCCGCTTTCAAATTTGCTTCCCTTGAGATGCTCCCCCAGACAATGATTTCGCCACAATGTTCAATTCTAGATGCACCCGTCACGTTTGTCGTTTGATTTAACCCTAATCTAAATGCAACTAAACTGTTCGCCTATAAATTATACGGTGTATAGTGCTTAGGATAAGGAATGTGGGACTTGAACAATAAAAGTTGAGTCGGTTCAAGTAAGTTAGCAAAGTAAAGACTCATAGGCACAACAAGATCTGTGACATTAGTTTCCTTTTCATCCTCTTTGTTTACATCAGTTTGGTTCCCATTACCAAGAGAGAATAGAACAGAATATTCTGAAGAAAAGGGAGCCATAAATCGGGGTCGGGGTATGGGATCAATAGAGCAAAAACGATTACCACATCGACGGCGAGGATAGCGACGAAAAGTATTCATAAAAAACCCTGCACTTACTGGATATAGTAGGAAAAAAGTATCAGGGGTGTATGTATCCAAAAAACTAATTCTCATCTTTCTGCTAATTCTCCTTCATTTAGTGCTGAGAAATGGTGTGCTGAGTGAATCTGTTATCTTTGCCTCCCCATTTCGCTTCTCAGTATGAACGACTATTTCCGGAAAGAGTTGAGGAAAATTCAGGACTTGAAAATTGAGGAAAATTGAGGGTGTTCAGGAAAGTTGAGGTTTATTTTCGTAAATATTAGGAATAATGTTACCGTACTTTGAACAATTAGAGTTATTAAATTTTATAACTCAGTGTAACGATTAGCTTAATAGTAAGAAACCCGATCGCTATCCCACCTCACAATCCCGAAACTCCTTTACCCTAAAAAGGTTGAGCCATTCCCACAAACTAGCTGAACCCTAATTGTATCAAATATTACCTTTTAAATCCTGCTAGTGCTTCCCTGATAATTGTATCAATATGTAAAAAATCTAGTCAGTTTGCTATGGTTAAACTAGAAACTCTCTATGACTCTATTCGGGCTACCAGAGTCTCGCCAACGGCATTCCCAGCCAGAATGTCGGAAATGTAGAGACGTGGTGTCACCTCTGTAACAGGCGGCAAAACCGAGCTATTGGATAGTGATGATTTAGAAATTACACAGCCAGTATTACCCGACAAAATTGCAGTTCAAATCCATCGGAATAATTCAGGAAAATTCAGGTTTATTGGCTTGTGTAATTTTCGCAAAATCTCACTTCATCTCAGGGTGTATTCGTATTTACTAAGATAAGATAAATAGGTTAGTCTGAGCATCCATACCAATGACATTTGATATCGATGACGCCATTCAAATGGCGAACCAAGCCATATCCCGCAGCGCTCACCGCAGCTTAACTGATGTAGAAGTCATTGTCCTCAAAGGAGCATGGCAACGTCAGGACTATGATGAAATTGCTGCTAAACATCAATATTCCACCAGCTATATTAGTCAAGATGTTGCCCCGAAGCTGTGGAGACTCTTAACCAAATCTTTAGGAGAGAAAGTGAAAAAAAACAACTTTAAACAAGTATTAGAACAACATTGGAAACAACACCAGGGTTCGGCATATCTACCAAAATTCATAACTCACCCCCAAACAAATGATCAGCAAGACCGGAAAAAATACTTCGCCACTGACTACTATGTAGAACGCTCTCCTTTAGAAGCCACCTGTTATCAAGCACTTTTACAACCGGGAGCATTAGTGCGGATTAAAGCGCCCAGTTTAATGGGTAAAACCTTACTCGTAAATCGGGTATTAGCTGAATTAGCAACTCAAGGCTACCGTACCGCAAGTTTAAGCTTTAAGCTAGCGGATAGTAAGAGTCATTTCACTCATCTGGATAAATTCTTACGCTGGTTTTGTATTAATCTATCGCGTGAACTCGGTTTACCTAATGCCTTAGATGAGTATTGGGATGAAGAGGATATGGGGTCTAAAGTCAGTTGTACTACCTACTTTGAAGACTATCTCTTAGCTTCAGGGAATAATCCCATCGCTTTGTGCTTAGATGATGTCCATTTACTCTTCGCCTATCCCGAAATTTATGAAGACTTTTTTGGACTCTTGCGTTCCTGGTATGAAAAAGCTAGAAGTCGCAAACGGTGGCAACTATTGCGCTTAATTATCGTCCATTCCACTGATGTTTACATTCGCCTGAATATTAATCAATCACCATTTAATGTTGGCTTGCCCATTGAACTTGCTGATTTTACCTTAGAGCAGATACAAGAGTTTGCCCAAAACTATGGACTTAAGCCTGATTTGAGTTACCTTCAACCTCTAATCAACATGATTGGAGGACACCCCTATTTAGTCGAACGCGCCTTTACCCACCTCAAAAATGACCCCAACATGACCCTTGAACAACTCTTAGCCACTGCGCCAACAGACGCAGGCATTTATGCGAGTCATTTGCGAGAAAATTGGTTGTATTTACAGTCTCATCCTCAACTAGCAGAGGCGTTTAAAACCGTTGTTACGACTAAAACGCCTGTACAACTTGAACCCATGCAAGCTTATCAACTTCATAGTATAGGTTTAGTCAAACGGTCGGGAAATAAGGTCGAACCCCGCTGTGATTTATATCGTCAATATTTCTGCAATCATTAAGGAGCGAATGCCTAATGAGAGCGGATGAATTTAATGGGGCTGATCGGTATTATCTTGGTGGAAGCTTACCCGCTGATGCACCAACTTATGTGGTAAGAAAAGCAGATTCTGAACTCTATAACGGTTTATTAGCCGGAGACTATTGCTATGTCCTCAATTCTCGGCAAATGGGCAAATCCTCCCTGCGAATCCGTACCATGTGCAAACTTAAATCCCAAGGAATTGCCTGTGCTGAAATTGAACTGAATGGTATTGGTAGTCAACAGATTAGCGCCCAGCAATGGTACGGTGGAATTATCCAAGAATTAATTAGTGGGTTCGATTTACAAGTGAATCGACGGAACTGGTTACGAGAGTATGAGGATCTCTCCCCGGTGCAGCGTTTAGGCAAGTTCCTGGAAACAGTATTGCTGGTACAGATTTCCCAAAACATTGTTATTTTTATCGATGAAATTGATAGTGTTTTGGGATTGAGTTTTCCGGCTGATGATTTTTTTGCCTTGATCCGTAACTGTTATGACAAACGGGCAACTAAATCTGACTACAAACGCCTTACCTTTGCCTTATTGGGAGTCGCCACGCCATCGGATTTAATTCAAGACAAACATGCGACTCCATTTAATATTGGTCGGGCAATTGAATTGAAGGGGTTTCAAGTTCACGAAAGCGCGGCTTTAATTCAAGGGTTAGTCGGACGAGTTAGCTGTCCCCAAGCTGTATTAAGCGAGGTATTATATTGGACAGGAGGTCAACCGTTTCTCACCCAGAAATTCTGTTGGCTTCTGGTGAATTATTGTCACCAACAAGAAAATGGACTCTGCATTATTCCTGAGAATGAAGCCCCGCGATGGGTGGAACAGTTTGTACAAACGCAGATCATTGAAAATTGGGAAGCCCAAGATGAACCTGAACATCTGAGAACGATTCGCGATCGCCTGCTGGGACAACCTCACTGTTGTCAACAATCACTCCAGATTTATCGAATTATTTTAGAACAGGGAAGTGTTGAGGCGAAAAATTGTACTGAACATATCGAATTGCGGTTATCGGGGTTAGTGAATAAACACCAAGGAAACTTAGTGGTTTATAATCCGATTTATCAAGCCGTTTTTAATCTCGATTGGATTGAAAAACATTGTCCCCAAGAACGGATTCTTGCCATCGTTTTTACTGATGTGGAATCATTCTCGACAAAAATGGCAGCCGATGAGAAGCATACCTTGGCACTTCTTCAAAGGGATTTTCAGCTTATCCGGGAATGCTGTGAGCAGTTTTCCGGCGAGATACTCAAAGGGTTGGGAGATGGGTGGTTAATGCGCTTTGATAGTGCAGAAAACGCCGTTGATTGCGCGATCGCGATCCAAAAGGCGATCAAAATTGCTGCGGCGAATTTACCCAAGCGTGACATTCTCCGCCATCGCATTGGTATCCATCTGGGGGAAGTATTTTTCTTGCAAAATGATTTTGGTGTTTCACCCTCCCGTAATTTTATCAACGCCTATCACGATGATGTGATGGGTAATGTGGTAAATGTGGCGGCGCGGCTGCAAACTGAAGCACCTGCGGGGGGAATTTGTATTTCCCAAACCGTCTACGAAGCCGTTCAGGATCATCTGAATGGAGTGAAGGATCAGCAACAGCTTCAGATTACGAAAGCCGGAGAGCGCTTGTTAAAGAATATTCCCCAACCTGTCGCCGTTTATATTATTACTCTTGATCCGTACCTGCAACCCTGGTGGTGGAAAATACTCATCGTCTTGATCACAGCCGCGATCGCGACGAGTCTAGTTTTAGGGGTGCGATCGCGCGGTGGGTTGGAGTCTTGGGAACTTCAAGTCTTTGATCATCTGATGCGGTTACAACCCCAGGAAGAACCTGATGAACGACTCTTAATTGTGGAGATTACCGAAAAAGACGTTCAGGCTCAACCCCCTGAAGAACGAGTGGGTGCGTCTCTATCGGATCGAGCCTTGGCTCAACTTCTTGCCAAATTAGAGTCTTATCAACCCCAAACCATTGGCTTAGACATTTATCGCGATCGCCCAGTAGAGGACAACTATCCAGAGTTAGCCCAAGCCATGCAAAAGAGCGATCGCTTGTTTACTATTTGCCATTACGGTAATCCTGGCGTTGTACCGCCACCGGAAGTGTCAGGGGAACGACAAGGCTTTAATAATGTTGTCCTCGATACCGATGATATTCTGCGTCGTCATCTTCTCGCCGTTTCTGACGCCTCACCCTGTCAAAATCAATATGCTTTTAGTATACAGGTTGCTGGTCATTACCTAGCCACCCAAGGAATTGAGCCGCACCTGAATTCCGACGGGTATCTTCAGCTTGGCTCAACTGTATTTAAAACCTTAGAAAAAAATACCGGAGGCTACTCAACTATCGATTCCAGTGGTCACCAAATCTTACTCAATTACCGCGCCACGAATCAGATTGCTGAGAAAATTACGCTCACAGACGTTCTCAATGGTCAACTCAATCCTGAACAGGTAAAAAATCGTATTGTTCTAATTGGCACCACGGCTCCCAGTTTTAACGATCATCGTTGGTTCACTCCCTACAGTAAAGGACAAGGAACCGTTCAAACCATGACCGGGATAGAAATTCAAGCCCAGATGGTCAGTCAAATTCTCAGTGCTGTTTTAGAACATCGACCCCTGATCTGGTGGTGGTCAGAACCCATTGAGATCCTCTGGATTTGCAGCTGGTCTTTAATCGGCGGACTACTCGCCCAAAATTCTCGTTCACCACGAGGTTTTCTGATCCGAGGCGGAGTCGCGATCGCTATTTTATCCGGAAGCGGTTGGGTTCTTTTCCTGCAAGGCGGTTGGATACCCCTAGTTCCCGCCGCCTTAGCCTTGGTTATGACTGGAGGTATGCTGATAGTTTTCTCTCGATTTAATTTTTAGTTTGTA
>NZ_JBKHHI010000267.1:0-9177 GCF_046539235.1 Coleofasciculus sp. | reverse complement strand
CACTTGTATTACGAACCTGTCCACATAGTTGAGGAAAAAAACATGATACGGACTGCACCTAAGACTTCAACCACTGACATGGAAGTGACAAGCATCCGCTTGGAGAGAGAGTTAAAGGAGAAGCTCAAAGATCTGTCTGGCAACCAAGGCTATCAAGCCCTGATTCGAGATATCCTCTGGAACTATATCCAGCAGAAATCAGGGGATTATCGACCAAACTTTTCCGTCTACGATATCAGAGCCAGCATTCGGGCTACCGCCCAGCAAGAAGAACGGTGTGTACTCACGGGCAAGTTTATTCAACCCCAGGAACCCATGTTATTAGGACTAACGTTTAACGGTGATATGGTGCCTCTCAGTTTGGAGAGTATGCCGCCGGAGACATCCAACGTTAAAGCGGCGCGTTAGGCATCCACCTATTCAAAATGCGCTAACGGTAGGGATACGATATGTCATGTCCCTACCATAGGTCTCGTTAAGAGTCATGATGGGAATTTTGGAGAAGGTATCTGACTAGAGGATTTACTCAGTTAGCCGTTGAGTTAATTGCTCTATCCCATATTGAGGAACAAAATCTGTTTTATGGGGCAGTGACGATGGGTGATGTTTGGCGGTTTGGCAAACTGGAACGCAGTCAACAACAAATTACTCAAGATATCAATTTGTTTAAAGTACCGGATGATGTGGATAGCTTAGTCAGAGTCCTGCTGGGAATCTTGGAGGGAGAGTGAGAGCGATCGCACTCTCTCCCTTCAAGTTTATTTAACAGGACTTATATCAAGTTGCAGTCTAAGGTAGAATCTGTCATGGTTCGCGGAGTCCGGAGCGAAGCGGAGGAACGAAACGAAGCATCTGCGAAATCCTTCACTTCGTTCTAGGACAGGCTCCGTGTAGCTCGCGCATCTGTAGAACCCACCATAAGTGGTCAAGGTGCGTTACGCTACGCTAACACACCCTACTGGCTACTGGCGTGACCCTTCGATTACCGTCCGCGATGTTACAGAACTCAAGCAGCATGAACGAATTCTGGATACAATCCTGTGTAACTATAAATAAGCTACTTAGTGCAAGAAGGTAGAATTTCTGCCTTGCGATAGTACAGTTTTCCCGATGAATGGGTTAAGGTAAAGCTGTTGAAACGATTAGGCTGTAATGAGTTCAGACCCAAATAACACATCACCGGAACCGGAAAAGGCTCAAGAGCAAACTCCAACGGTTGACCCAAAGGATTTAACCATGAAACCCGGTTATATTGCCGATCGCGATGCTGAGGAAACCGTAGACAATCCAGCCTTAACACCACAAATGCCCAATGATCCCAGTGATGATCGGGGAGATTTAAGGCGCGATTAACGACAACGGAATTTCCCTGATCTCAGACGTTCCACCGGAACGTCTCTACTGATTGGTTATTTTAGAGGCGCTCTAACTAATCGGGTTACCGACAATCGGTAGACTCAATCGGAACAAATGCTAAACCGTAATATCGGTTACTACAGGGTACAACCTGTACTAATAATCCTGGAGGATTCCAGCGATTACCATTCGGTTCAAACTTAATGGTTCCAGTTGCTCCATCAGTGCTAAAGCCAGGAGCCATCAATGTTTCTTGCATACCCATGCGTGTTGGTTTATCTTGCATGACTAAAGCCTGCTTGTGGGCACGAGCCGCATCATAGGCGAGAGCCGTTCTAGAACTAACTTCTCCTCCCCACAAGTCACGAGCGTCTTGAACAAATTCTTGATTGGGACTATTCAAGCCCAGCCAAGGCGAAAATAAAACGAACTTGTCAAACGGTTTGAAATTAGCAATGGCGAGAATCTTCGGACCGTAGAGAGACCAGCTTCCTACTATCCAATTATCACCATTATTAACCTTGACCAAATCAATGGCATGGAAAAGAGATTCCGTCACTTGACCATCTGGAAGTAAAACCAAGGCTGTTTCCCCAGCTTGTTGGTTGACTTCCTTGATTGCCTTCTCTGCATTGAAATTATTTTTCGACAAATTAAATTCTTTTACGTTGACAACCTTGCCTCCCTTTTCTTTGAACATAGTTTCAAACTCCTGTCGCAGCGAACTGGAGAAGGGGCTATTGGGATTGTAAAAGACAACCGCTTGTTTTTGACCCACTTCGTTACGGAGGTAATCAGCTAAATACTTTGCTTCCACTCGATTACTCGGAACTGTCCGAAAAAAAACATCTTTCGGCTCTTCTGTCAGTTCTTCAGTGGTTGTCCCCTGAGATATCACGACCAATTTGTTCTCTTGGTAAACATCAATAGCAGCTACCGTTGCTTCGCTAGTTTGGTGTCCGACAACACCCAGAATCTCTTGCTGTTTCACCAATGCTTCTGCCCTTTGCTTGGCGGCTTCTGTATCATTTCTATCATCAGCTATGACAACTCTCAAACCCATCTGATTCTTAATTACTTGCTTAGGCAGGAACCCATTGCCCGGAAAGTCCTCAACCAGTTTTTCCTCACCCTCAAAGAGACCCAAATTGACTTCCGTTTGTAATTGGGCAACGCCCCTCAGAATTTCTTGAGCTAATTCTGAATCGGTTACGGATTTTAATTCATCCGGGTTGCGAATCACGGGAACGGCAACAGCAATGGTGTATAACTTTGCGCCTTGGGCTTGCAGCAACGCATTGTTTAAGTAAATTAACGTTTCCGGATCTCTGTTCTCTGTATGCCAGGATTCTTTGAGTAACTGAATCGCTTCTGTATATTTCGATTCGGCTAATAATTCGACGCCCCTTTCCTTTAACCGTGGGGGTAAGGTTTGCAGCAGAATTTCTTCTCCACAACTGATAAAGTCTCCCTGATTGGGAGGACAAGTTTTCCCCGGTTCTATGGCAACTTTGTCAAAGCTCATCAGTGTAGATAAAATGACGGCTAATCCCAAGCCAAATCTTAAACCAAGCCTTTGCCACTTATTCCTTTGTGGAGTCCAGGTAACAGAAGCGGCATTTGGATGTTGATACATCACAGGTAACCATGTCGCGTAAGGCAGTCGATCCTCTATAGATTCTAGTCTTTTTCTGGCGATACTGACTGCATTGTGGAGGGAGAGTCCTTGGGAAAAGTTCTCGATAAAAAACGTCAGGAATTTTTGGGCGACTTCATCGGGTACGGGTTCTCTCATCACAATGACTTGGGGAATCTTTAAATCCACTAACACCTTGGCTAACCCTAACCCGTCACAGCTATTAAAAATAGCTAAACTCAAGCCTTTTTTTATGGCAGTTGAGAGAGCATTTTGTAACTCATCAACGGTCAGACTTTCCGTTTCATTCAGATAAATTCTACCTGTGCTACCATCCCCTTCGGTATAACTATGACCCGCAAAGAAGAAGATATCCCACCCTTGTTCATCATGAAGCCTATTTTCTAACTGATCTCGTGTCGGTTTCTGAAGCAAGCAGGAATCTATCCCCGGTGTTTTCTTTAAAACTTGTTCGTCAAAGATGATATCGATTCCATCATTTTTGCCGAAAATAGCTAAGAGTCTGATTTGGTTTTTTGGTTCTTTTTGTCGAATTGCCTGATACTCAAACGTGCTTAAGATAATTTCAACAGAACGTTGACGTTCCCAAAAATCCCAGAGATGCCAAGGTAACTGCTGAAGCTGAGGGTTGTCAGTCTGAATCAAGACTCGAATGTCATTGTCTTTATAGTTATTTAACTGAACGGCTAAATTCTCCCGGATGCGATGAAATTCATTGGATGTAGCGTTGAGCCATTGGTTGATCTTCTCTTTCAACTGATCCGCGAATTGTTGACAGTCCTCTCTAGAGGTATTGTAATCAGGGAGTTCTTCTAAGCGGGGTCTGCGGTAAATTTCCTCAAGTTGGCGATAATTAGTCTGCCAATATTGATAGAGTTGGGTAATCTCAGGATTAGCAGGTAAACGTCCGCTAATTCTGCCTTCGTAAGAGTAACCTTCTTCCCCCCATTCCAGAATGACTCGAATTCCCCTGTCTAAGTCACCATCAAGGGTTAAATATACGGCTCGACCCATTGCTGACTCCTTTCGCCATTGACGCCGTTAGACTGCAAAGTTTTCGGTGAAGCTGGCTTCTGCCAGAGATAATTTTAGCGTAAACTGTTCTTTGAGTTTACCGCGAAATCGTTTAGTGAGTATAGTCGAATTGATTCCGGCTGAACGTTCGGAAAACACTTGTCCGGCTTCATCAATTATGCTCAAGGTTAGACCCAGGGGTAGTGTTTCGCGATCGCGGGGATGAATTTGCACTTCGATATCCATTTTTTGCTCAACGGCTTCGGTTAAATTGACCACTAAGTCTAGGGCGTAATCCGTCTGGTTTTTGCCTAAGTTTATCGGTTTAACCCCTGTTACTCTAGGCTTTTTCATCCCCAATCGACTTGGCAAACTCTCTGAGTCTCTTCCTTGCCTATTTTTATGGGAAAAAGGGGTGACTTGACTTGGATTTGGCCTAAAACGCCATGCGGGTTGTAGTGCTGAGGGTTTAAACGCTGCGGTAAAATTTTGCCAACCTCCCTCAAAGATATTCTCAAACCACTGGCTCAAGTTGATTAGTGTCGTCAGAGTTTCTATCTGTTCTAAGAAATCTTCCAGGGAACCTAACTGAATCAACGGTAACTCTGGTGTTTTCACCGTTTTGACAAATCCCAGTAGTGTTCCTTCTGTCAGGGATTCGTTGAACTGCACAACTAAATAGCCAATCTGGTTTTCCCTAACCCCAGAAGGAATTTTAACCACCTGGGATTCTGAGCCTACCGGAAGGCACTTTAGCGTCCCTAGCTTTGTGAGTGATAAATCGACAACGTCTGGAGGATTTGATTTCACTAAATTCCGGTTATTCCTTTCTTGTAAATCTGTCTCAATTCCCATACATTGACAGTAAAAATTTACAGCATGCACGGTTAAAATATTGAGATAAATTTGTTGCGCTTTTTGGGGATTTGACTGCTGTTTCGCCAACTGGTTTGCCCGATGATGTACGGATTGGGTTAACGCTACACTGAATGTTGGTTTTGGCAAGATGTCATTCATGATTACCGTCTTGAAGTAATGACTCAAATAATTAATACAAATATTCTCGCAAATGGGAAGAAAACCGAGTCAAGCAACGGTCGTAAAATCGACTAAGAGTTGATAGGGGAATTTTTAAATGCTCCGACAATTCTCGCCACGAATATCCTTCAATTCTCTTGATCACTAAATATTGAAAATTTACCTCTGTATGATTCGAGATATGTGTTGCTTGAAAAAGACCTTCAGGATCTTCTTTGATCCAGAAGATGATCTCCGAGGATAAAAGAGGATTTAATTCTGGTACGACAAGCTGTTCTAGGTTTTCAGTCCACAGTCTTTGAGTCGAACAACAGCTTTGTTTGACAAAGGAGCTTAAGATCTCATTAATCGCGTCAATAAATCGTCTTTTCATGATGAAATTAACCCACGCTATTACTTCTCCTCGATTCGGATCATACCCATTAATATTTTGACAGATATAAAGAAACGTGCGATTGCAGGCGGAACTATAAATGTCCTCATACAAGCCAGGAAACTGACCCGAATAGGGACGACAAAGTTGACCGGAACGCTGAATAGCATTGACTAGCCGGGTTAACGCTATTTGCCGCATCTTCGTATTAGCACGATGCTGCTGTGCTTTGATGGCTAGCTGCCTGAGTTCTTCATTGAGTTGCTGATTACCCACCATAATATCAAGATACTCGAATCCCTATAACTCTGGTTGATCAAATCATCTGCTTTGATCTAGTAGTCTGGTCAATGGTGAGACGATTATGCCAAACTCCAGTTTTTGTTACAAAGCTTAACACTATTCCCCATTTTCTCACCCTTGTGCAGAAAAATGTGGCTTCTGGTAGGTTAGTGTAAAATTTTGTACCTCTGTTGCTAATAGGAAAACCAATTGCAAGATCAAGCAAAAATTCACCAAAACTGTAATTACCAGGTATATCCTGCAAACGAATTGAAATATCGCTGAGGTTTGCTCCTTGCAAATTTGCTCCTTCTAGGTTGGCTCTTTCCAAGTTTGCACCTTGAATGTTGGCATCTTCCAAGTTGGTATTTCTTAGATCAGCATCTTGTATCAAAGTAGGTGCAATCAATTTGGCTCCCTTGAGATTAGCCAGTTGTAGATTAGCACCTTGTAGATTCGCAGCACTCAGGTCTGCACCTTCCAAGCTCGACTCAGTAAGCGAGGCTAAGGTGAGATTACTTCCTGTGAGAACCGCTTCAGTGAGATTAGCTTGGCTGAGGTTCGCGCCAACCAGGTAAGCTCTCACAAGTGTGGTACCTTGTAGATTGGCTCCTTGCCGAGCGCCAAGTACCTGTTCTATCAGGTATGGTTACCGTTCACTTACCCGAAGTCCTCTCAGGTCAAGTCAAAAGCTACACATCCTATGGAATTCCTGCTACTCGTCGCACTCTTGATGGTAAAACCTTTGAATTTGTTGCCAGTCAAGCATTGCCACCTGGGCAGGAACTCGAAGTGCAAATTATCTTTCCCTCATCGATTTTGAATCTTCCTCAACCTCAATGGCAGCAATTTAGGTTTGATCTTCAACAATTTTTTGTCTATATGCTTTGGAGCTTACCAGTCATTGGTATAGCTATGATGAAAGTTCTTCCCCGTCGATGTCCGCGTTGTGGAAAGCTGGCGCTCGAAACTCGGTCTCAAGTTTTGGTTTATCCAACCTCTTACAAGGGTAGAAAGCGAGTGACTCTGGATTGTAACAACTGTTTTTACCATCGCGAATTTGAAGTAACTATCCCCTGTAGTGGTGGCGACGGTGATGGCGGTGGTGGTGGTGGTGGCGGTTAAACTGAAGTGCCACGCCAAGTTAACGCTTGTTCGCTTCAATATCAATATGAGTACATCATACCAGCTGATAAACCAGCACCCACCTATGCTAGCCAGTGCAAAAACCTGACTCAAGCCAAAAAAGACATCCCTGAACTCAAGCAAGTACATTCGCAGGTGTTGCAACAAACCCTCAAGCGGTTACAGTTAGCGTTTAAAGGAATGTGGGGTATAAGACATGATTAATCAACTCTTGAATGATCGCTACAGTATTCAATCCATGCGCGATCGCTCCAGGACTGGATGCAAGTTGGGCGTCACTTCAGTGAAGCAGATCTCAGGGCAATTGCCCAGGAATTATTAGAAATTTTGGATTACCTCCACACCCACCAACCACCTGTCATTCATCGGGATATTAAGCCAAGCAATATTCTGTTGGGCGATCGCAGTGGGAATAGTCTTGGTCAAGTCTATCTCGTTGATTTTGGCTCAGTGCAAACGGTAGCAGATGGTGGCACGATTACAGTCGTCGGTACCTATGGTTATATGCCACCTGAGCAGTTTGGTGGCAAGACAATTCCTGCCTCAGATTTGTATAGCTTGGGTGCTACATTAATTGACTTGCTAACTAGAACCCATCCCGCTGATTTACCCAGCCGCAACGGTTGTATTCGGTTTGAGGCGGAACGACTCGCCAGTAAGCCGTTCCAAACCTGGCTTAGATTACTAATTCAACCCGATCTTAGTCAGCGATTCAAGAATGCTCGGTCAGCCTTGGATGCTTTACAAAAGGAGCAACTGACACTACAGTCCTTAGCAAAGGTTCACGTAAAGCCTAGGGGTAGCCGAGTTGTTCTAACTAAAACGGATGACCAACTACAAATTGTTATTCCTCCGCTTCCCCTTAAACAAAAACTCCAAGTTATTTTTTCTGGGTTGAAGCAAACGAGCTTCTGGTGTCTTCTACTACTGTTAGGCTTTTGGAAAGTTGAAACTTTATTACTGGTTGCACCATTGACTCTGTGGATAGTTTCGTCAATATGGATAAAAATTATTGGCAAAATATTTGAAGAGATTCAGTTGTTAATTGTTCAAAGAGAGATTTACTTAACTATTAACTGGTTAGGTATTAAAAAAAGATATTCATCACCGACCCAAGACATCATAAAACTTGAGCGCGTCACCTACAAAGAATACTTCGACACCATGCAAAAGACCAGTAAGCCAAAACTTCTGTATAGTGGACTGAATATCTGGGTAGGGAATCAATGTTATGCACTAGAAAAAGGTTCACTATTTGGTTATCGTCAAGGTGAAGCACAATCAAATTAGTAAGTCCAGATAAAGGACTGACATCTACTATTTGGTTGTTGTCGAGAAAAAGACCAATCAAATTAGTAAGCCTAGATAGAGGAATTACATCTGCTATTTGGTTATTGTCAAGGTCAAGCCTAGTCAGATTGGTAAGCCCAGATAGAGGACTTACATCTGTTATTTGGTTACTGCCAAGGAAAAGCCCAGTTAGATTGGTAAGTCCAGATAGAGGACTTACATCTGTTATTTGGTTGTTGTAGAGACCAAGCCCAGTCAGATTGGTAAGCCCAGATAGAGGACTCACATCTGTTATTTGGTTATCATTGAGGTAAAGCCCAGTCAGATTGGTAAGCCCAGATAGAGGACTCACATCTGTTATTTGGTTATTATTGAGGGAAAGAACAGTCAAATTAGTAAGCCCAGATAGAGGACTTACATCTGTTATTTTGTTATCGCTGAGGTAAAGCTTAGTCAGATTGGTAAGTCCAGACAGAAGACTTACATCTACTATTTGGTTAAAAAAGAGGTAAAGGCTAGTCAGATTGGTAAGTCCAGACAACGGATAGTACTTCTTTATTTGCTCAACCTTCGTTTATTAATTCTGACGGTTAAGGGTTATTTTATGCCAAAGAGGAATTTTGGAAACAAAACTTAATACTGGACGACCCATCCGCGCCAAATTTTCTTTACGCGAGCTTCCGTTTCAATAATTTACTTCGCTCAGTCCCGGCGAGGTTTTGAGAGAGCTTGCCGTTACCGTGTTAACACAGTCCAAGAGTCAGCCTGAGAGAGTTCCAGAAGACAACCTAGAGAAGACCCGCGATAGCGAAGCGAGTAAAGCGAAGCGCAGATCGCGTGTCTCTCTAAGCTCAAGCTGGGTAAACAGAGCCAGGGGGCTAAGGCGATCAATCAATTTATTAAAGAGGTGATGCCCAAATGCTTATCTCTATCCGATTAGACTTAACTTCCCATCACCCAGGGTTCGCCACCGATGGCTGTAAATCCACTTGAGACTCACCCACAGGTTGATAGCCATTCT
>NZ_JBKHHI010000266.1:0-9214 GCF_046539235.1 Coleofasciculus sp. | reverse complement strand
AGACATTGTTTTTTAATGGTCATTTGTCATTGGTCATTTGTCATTGGTCATTTGTTGAAGATGACTTGCACTTTAATCGGGGCGGGTTTAGTGATATCAGGGTGAAAACCTAATGTTAATGGTAAAACCCGCCCCTACAACAGACGTTCCGGCGGAACGTCTCTACAATTTCTCCCCTATCTCCCTCATCTCCCTCATCTTCCTCATCTTCCTATTTCCCCCAACCCCTCCACCCCTCATCCGGCGTCAATCGCTACAATCTAGAAGAATATGAGCTTAAGATTACCGTAATTGCCATGATTCCTACAGTTATCGAACAATCCGGTCGCGGTGAACGCGCCTTTGACATCTACTCTCGTCTGCTGCGGGAACGGATCGTTTTTCTGGGACAACAGGTTGATTCAGATTTGGCTAACCTAATCGTGGCTCAACTTTTGTACCTGGAAGCCGATGACCCCGAAAAAGACATTTATCTCTACATCAACTCCCCAGGCGGTTCTGTAACCGCAGGAATGGGGATTTACGATACCATGAATCAAATCCGTCCCGATGTCTGCACCATCTGTGTGGGTTTGGCGGCGAGTATGGGTGCGTTTCTGCTGAGTGCTGGGGCGAAGGGTAAACGGATGAGCTTACCCCATTCCAGAATTATGATTCACCAGCCCTTAGGCGGCGCTCAAGGACAAGCGAGTGATATTGAAATTCAGGCAAAGGAAATCCTGTATCACAAACAACGGCTGAATCAGCTTTTGGCTGAACATACCGATCAACCCCTAGATCGAATTGCTGAAGATACAGAACGGGACTTCTTTATGTCAGCCGAGGAAGCCAAGGACTACCGCTTAATTGATCAAGTGATTAATCGGCGTCCTTCCGCCGCCCGGACTCCCGCGACGGTGGGCTAGCCAATTTAATATTGGCAAGCGTGAAACCCGTCCCTACACATCGGTCTGGGCGGGTTCTGCACAAAGGTTATCATCAATAAACCCGCCCCTACTTTCCTCAAATCTGATTAGTCGGGTGTCGGTTCCAATTCGAGATGATGCAAGAAGTCGAGTAACTCTTCATCGGTTAACAACTGACGCGATCGCTTACCATAAGTTTCGACGAGGTAATCTCGTCCCTGTTGATTCGTCCATCCTAGCCGTTTGAGTTCCACATTGGTGCGGGCAATAATTTCGGAAAAGTCAATGGGTGTTTCAGATTTGGGTTGACTCTGGATATCGGGTTCAGCTTCTTTTTGTGCAGGAGGTGGGGGTGGTGTTGATTCTGGCTCTAACGGCGATTGAGTGACTCCCACTGGGTTTGGTGTCTCTCCCTTAAACAGAGGTGTCTGTGATCCGGATACGTCCTCCGTTGAAAGCGGTTCAACTGTCTCAGGAATCGTTACTGTCGGTTCAGGTGTTGGACTGGGTTTTGTCTCAGGTGGGGAAGGTGGTTCAACCGTCTCTGGGAGGGGTTCCGTCGGTTCAGGGGGTGGACTGGGTTTTGCCGATATCGAGTGGGTATCGATTGGACTAGGACTTGGAGTATCTTCAACCTCAGGTGTTGATTCTAGACTTTTTGCCGCAAAAGGGGAAGCCGAGTTAGAAATCGACTCAGGGGATGAGGGAACCTTAGCCGCCGCCACTGACGTTTGGGTGTGGCTATGAGGTGGAGATGTTTCGGTGTCCGTAGAACTCTCCCGATCAACCGCTAAAACAGTTATTGCTCGAAGTCTGGCTTGGTCTTCTGCTAGTTCCACCGTTTGAGCCGCAGCTAGACCTGTTGATCGGGTTACGCCATCAATTTCCACACTGACGCGCACGATATACTGACCGTGATCGATGGCTAACAGATCACTGATCAGGCTCCCTTGAGGATAAGAAACTCGGAATTTATTCAACATGTACTCCATAAAACTTTACTCAACGCGCTACATTGACACGATATTTTTCGGATAGTCCGGATGGACAACGACAGTATTGTTGGTACGGTGAGGGCGTGTCTGTCCAAACATGTAACATAACGTTACATCAAAGACTCAGGACAGTCCTGTGGCTGTTGAAACGACCCGGACAAAGAATGGGCAAGTGTCAGCCACCCTTTGGTGAACGGGCATTTAGTACAAATTTACCAATTATTTCCCACCTGTTGAACTTCGGCATCACAACCGACGTTTAAGCATAACTTTTGATGGTTGACTTCCAAGGTAGGGGTACGAGAATCTACAATAATGACATACTGTCCCAAGTGAGCTGTAACTCACGGACTCTTGCCGCAACGCGACGCCAGCGAGCGAACAGCGGCAATTATCCGAAACAGGTCGTGGGTTAAGGTGTGTCCGTAAACCTGAACTGGATAGCTCAAGCCCTATCCGCTCGATCCCGATCGCGTCCCCAAAGAGACGGTTGTATTCTGACAGATTCTATTCTATTTTTACGACTGCTCCGTCAGATGAGGCGCGATCATTCTCGAAAAGGAAAATAGCTCTTCTGGCAAGAGGTGCCATTACCGTTCGTTGCCCTAGCGATCTTGATCGGTAAGCATTTTGGCATCAAATCCACGGGATTCTCTCAGCCCTTCTTTTATGAGTGATTTGAGCGTCAGTTTCAGTCAGAGGAACACCACGGATACAGGTCAATGGCAGCAACACCGAAAGCACCGCGACCCATTGACCGAACAAAGGCAGAAGGCTCCAAGGTAGAAGGCTCCAAGGGATTTATCCCGATGCCTTGACGCACTCTTTGATGGCGCGACCTAGCATGGAGCAAGGGTTTGCCGCCCCCACTGAAAAAAGTTCAGTGGCTCCCGCTCGCTGTGGGGTCAGAACCTTCTTGGGGGCGGAACCTAGCAGCTAGGCAAGCCTTTCATCTTCTGCCTTCTCAACCTCCACGTTTGGAGTAAACTCCCCCACACTAAACCTACGGGTAGGGTATTGCCACTAGGCAAATTCAAGTAAACGCCGGATCAAAGAAAAAGGATTGTTGGATGGAATTTTCAATCGCTACATTACTCTCCAATTTGACCGATGACAAATCAGTCGCCCCCAAAGTTTTAGAGAAGAAACTGGGGTGTCAGGACTCTGAAAGTCTGCAAAAACTCCAGATTGCTTTGGATGTGCTGGAGAAAGTTGGCATTTTGGAAAAAGAACGAGGTCGGTATCGACGAGTCTATGAAGAGGATGTGGTCGAAGCCAAACTGCGCTGCTCCAGTAAAGGATTTTGCTTTGCCATTCAAGATGTTGAAGGCGCTGATGATATTTACATTCAAAAGAATCATCTCAGTAGCGCTTGGAATGGCGATCGCGTTTTGGTGAAAGTGACCAAAGAAGGGAGTCGTCGCCGTTCTCCAGAAGGACAGGTACGCTTAATTCTCGAACGAGTTAATCCCTCGGTACTCGCACGAGTCAGACAGGCTGAAGATGGCAGTTATCACGCCGTCCCTCTGGATGACCGCCTGCTGTTTGAACTGGATTTGCGACCCAATAGCGCCCCCCTAGAAGAGGCGGTGGATCATCTGGTTCATGTGCAAGTTCTGCGCTATCCCCTGGGACAAAACCCACCCCTGGGCAAAGTGGCTCGCATCTTAGGAAGTGATGCCGAAGACGCCGCGGATACGGATATTGTCTGTTGTAAACATGACCTCCGCCGCCAGTTCCCCGATTCCGTACTGCAAGCGGTTGAAGCCTTACCCGACTCCCTCGGCAAAACAGACTTAAAAAATCGCCTGGATCTGCGCAAACGGCTGACGATGACGATTGAAGACAAGTCAGGCTCCCCAGATAGCGCCATTGTCGAAAATGCCTTTACCCTAGAAAAAACCAAGACCGGAAATTGGCAGGTGGGTATCCATATCGCCGATGTCGCCCATTGGATACCCCTAGATTCACCCCTGGATAGAGAGGCACGAAAGCGAGGAACGGCTGTATATTTGGGAGATACGGTTCTCCCCCTACTCCCGGAAAAACTCTTATCTCAGGTGTCTCTAGTACCCGGTGAAGATCGTTTAACCCTGTCAGTACTGCTCACCTTAACCGAATCTGGACAACTGGTAGAATTTGAACTTCAACCCAGTGTCATCCAAGTGGATCACCAACTCAGTTATGAACAGGCACAGGCGTTGTTGGGCGGACATGAAGAAAGCGAACCCGAACTCGCACCGATTGTAGACAAACTCAAGGAACTCTTCTTCAGCTTATCTCCAACACTCAGAGCCGTGCGACAGCAACGGGGCGCGTTTGAATTGAATCGAACACTGCCTAAAGAAGCCATTGCTCGACCCATTCCCCACAGTAAAGATGAAGGACGCCAAGGGGCGATCATGGTTTCGGGTTCTATGCCCTTGCGATCGCTCCTGGCAGAATTGATGGTACTGGCAAATCAAGTGGTAGCGTCCCATTTGCACGCCTTATCCTTGCCAGGGATTTATTGTGTTCATCCAACTCCCGATTTAGAAGGACTGGAAGATTTACTCAAGTTAGCCAGCAATTTGGGACTGGATGTCGAGCAATCCTTGGAGGAGGATGTCACGTCCCAAGATTATCAGCGCTTGACCCAAATCTTGGCGAAATCAACGGCGGCTAAAGTTCTGAATCACTTACTTGAGGGAACCTTAAAACCGATCGCCTATGGTTCTAAGCCGGGATTGCACTTTGGTTTAGCCTTGGATACCAGCTATTGCCACGCCGTCTCCCCCGGATGGCGCTATGGAGATTTATTTGTCCAACGGGTCTTAGAATACACCTTCTTAGAAGGACGCGATCGCCGGACGACTCGGTCGAAAGATCGGGTCAATCTCCACCATAGTAGCGCCCATGGCAACATTAACTGGAATGTTTTACCCCCTGACACTCAACAGGAGTTAGAAAGTCAATTAAGCACCTTGATTCCCCATCTCAATGACCGGGAAAAACTCACCGAAGATGCGGAAATTGATTTAGAGGGTTTGAAAAAAGCCGAGCAAATGAAAGAACGCACGGGTCATGTATTCAGTGGTTTAATTACAGGTGTGCAATCCTATGGCTTCTTTGTGGAAATTGAAGATTTGTTGGTGGAAGGATTGGTTCATGTCAGTTCCCTGAAAGATGACTGGTATGAATATCGCTCTCGTCATGCTTGTTTAGTCGGTCGGAAAAACCGCACAGCTTATCGATTGGGCGATCATGTCGAAGTTCAAGTAAAAAGTGTGGATTACTACCGTCAACAAATTGACTTGGTAACCGTTAGTGGTGGTAGTGTGGCAAGTAATGAAGATTTAGAGGATTAAATCTTTAGTCATTGGTCATTGGCTCTTTTTTCAACCGGACAAAAGACAAAGGACTAATGACAAAGGACAACGGACAAAGGACGAATGACCAATGGCTAACTGGTACACTCTTAATCTTGTCGATGTTCTCAAACAGCTTAATACCGATGCCGCCATCGGGTTAAGTGAGAACGAGGCTCGTCAACGTCAGGACATCTACGGACTCAATCAGTTAACGGATCGCCCCCTGGAAAGTCCCTGGAAAATTCTCTGGGAGCAGTTTACCGCAACCGTTGTGGTAGTTTTGATTGTGGCGGCTGTGGTTTCGGCGGTATTGGGTGAATATAAGGATGCGATCGCGATTTTCGCAATTGTGGTATTTAATGCTATCCTCGGTTTTCGCCAAGAATACCAAGCTGAACGTGCGATCGCGGCGCTGAAAAAGCTGGCGGTGCCGACGGTGAAAGTGCGTCGCGATGGCATCCTCGAACAACTGTCCGCTCGTGAACTGGTGCCGGGGGACATCGTTCTCCTCGAATCTGGAAACTTAGTCCCGGCGGACTGTCGGTTGCTCGAAAGCAGCAATCTCCGCACCTCAGAAGCTTCACTCACCGGGGAATCTGAACCCATTGATAAATTTGCCCAACGGATTGCCACGGCTAATCTGCCTTTGGCAGAACGGCAGAACATGGCGTACATGGGTACAGTGATTAGTTATGGGCGGGCATTAGCCGTCGTCACCGAAACAGGTATGAAGACGGAACTGGGGCAGATTGCCACAGCGATTCAGGGGATAGAACGAGAAGCTACCCCCCTCCAGCAACGGTTAGATCAACTGGGATGGATATTAGCGATCGCGATTGTAATTCTAGTCCTGGTTATCTTTGGGTTGGGGCTACTCCAGGGGGAATCCGTTCGCTTAATGTTCCTCATGGCAGTTAGTTTAGCGGTTGCGGCGATTCCCGAAGGATTACCCGCCGTCGTCACCATCGCCTTAGCCTTGGGCGCTCAACGCATGCTGAAACAGCGAGCCCTGATTCGTAAATTACCCGCCGTAGAAACCTTGGGTTCGGTAACCACGATTTGTTCAGACAAAACCGGCACCCTCACCCAGAATCGGATGACGGTTACTCGTCTGGACATGATTGGGCAGCAAATTGAGTTAACCATGCCTGAACTCGATGAGTTAATGATGCCCTCGGAGAAGAATGAACAGTCGCAACGGTTAAAAAAGGAACCTACAACCGCCTTACTACTCACGGCGGCGACGCTGTGTAATGATGCGATCGCAGAGTTCCATCTGGAGCAATCCAACCCCATTCAGGTTCTCGGTGATCCCACAGAAACCGCTCTGATTGTCGCCGCCACCCGTTTTGGTTTATGGAAAACTGATATAGAACATGCCTTTGAGCGAATAACCGAGGTTCCTTTCGACGCTGAACGAAAGCGGATGACTACTGTTCACGAACTCCCCACCACCACGGACAAACTTCCCGATGAGCTAAGTTGGCTTAAGCCTTGGGAATTACTGTTTAATCATACGCCTTATATTGCCTTTACCAAAGGTGCGGTTGATAGTCTCTTAGAGATTTCCACTCAAGTTGGGTTCGATGAACAGATTACCCCCTTAAATGATAGTTGGTATGAAAAACTTTCTCATGCCAATAACCAACTGGCTAAAAATGGAATCCGTGTCCTCGGTATCGCCGTTCGTCCTGTAGAATCTCACCTCCTCGCCACACTTCCCCTAGAACGACACGAGGATATTCTCGAAAAAGACCTGATTTTTATTGGCATGATTGGCATGATTGATCCGCCGCGCCCGGAAGTCAAACAGGCGGTTCTAACTTGTCAAAAAGCGGGAATTCGTCCCATCATGATTACTGGCGATCATCCCCTAACTGCTCGCCATATTGCCTCAGAAGTGGGTATTTCTACCAATGGTTTAATGTTAACGGGTCAGGATATGGCAAAACTGTCAGTCTCAGAGTTAACCGAAAAGGTTGATGAGGTATCTGTTTATGCCAGAGTTTCGCCTCAGAACAAATTAGAAATTGTCCAAGCGCTGCAAAATCGGGGACATGTTGTAGCAATGACAGGGGATGGCGTCAATGATGCACCTGCTTTAAAAAAAGCTGAGATTGGCGTAGCCATGGGATTGACGGGTACAGATGTGGCGAAAGAAGCAGCAGATATGGTACTGTTGGATGATAACTTTGCCACGATTGTAGCAGCGACTCAAGAAGGACGAGTCATTTACGATAACGTCCGTAAGTTTATTAAATATACATTAACCGGGAATTGTGGTGAACTGTGGGTAATTATATTAGCGCCATTCTTAGGGATGCCTTTACCATTGCTTCCTTTACAAATCCTCTGGATTAATTTATTGGCTGATGGATTGTTAGCATTGGCATTAGGCGTCGAACCGGCGGAGCCGAATATCATGTCCCGTCCACCTCATAATCCCCAAGAAAGTGTCTTTAGTCGGGGAGTGGGTCGAGATATTGTTTGGATTGGGTTACTTCTGGGACTTGTTTTATTAGTAGTCAATTATCACTATTGGTTTACAGGTCAAGCGGCTTGGCAGACGATGGTATTTAGTATATTGGCATTCTCCCGCATCGGTTTGGCTCAAAGCATGAGATCGGAGCGAGAATCTATATTCCGTTTAAATTTACTCTCGAATAAGCCATTATTAGGCGCGGTTGTTTTAACCTTTTTATTACAACTGGCGGTGGTGTATGTCCCCTTCTTACAGGATATTTTTAATACCACAGGGTTGTCACTGTATGATTTAGGCATCAGTCTCGCCATGAGTACGATTGTGATTTGGGCAATGGAATTGGATAAAGGGCTACGTCGATATAAAAACGCTAAGTAGATGGTAACAATTAAAGTTAATGGCGAGGATCGTCATTGGTCATACTCGCTTCGCAAATATGACGAAGGACAAATGACAAATGACAAATGACAAATTAAACCAACGTATGAATCAGCATCATCAGCAAAAACCCAGCCGCAATAATAATTCCTGTTTCCTGGCGACGCCCCCCTTCTAACCCTTCTGGAATTAACTCAGTAAACACCAGAAAACCCATTGCTCCCGCCGCAAATGCTAAAGCATAGGGCAAAATCTGTTGGAAAAAAGACACCGCAAGTAAAGCCGGAATAGCCGCGATCGGTTGAGGTAAACTGGAAAAAATTGCCCAAAGCATGCAACGCGAAACAGGCACACCTTCAGCTCGCAAAGGTAGGGCGACAGCTATTCCTTCGGGGATATTTTGGATGCTAATTGCTAGGGCTAATAAAAGACCTAATTGAGAGGAGGTTTTACCCGCACCGTAGCCAACACCCACCGCTACACCTTCGGGGAAACTATGAATAAACAACGTTCCTAGAATTAAAAGCACTCGCCGTGCAGAAACTCCCCGGATCTGTCCAATTTTAGGTTCGCGATCGCCTAGCCAGGATTCACTGATAATAAAAAAGATAGTACCAATGACTAAACCAATGACTCCCTGTGTATAACCGCCGCGTTGAATCGCCGGGAAAATCAGGTCAAAAACAGATGCGGAAAGCATAACCCCACTGGCAAAAGCATAACCGCGTTCCGACCAACGTGAGGATAGGTTGGCAAAAAAGAAAAAGGGTACAGCACCCAAACCTGTCGCCAGCATGGTTAGAGTAGCAGCAAATAGGGTGATGAGTAGGAGTTGGATATCCATCAGTCATGGGTGATTAGTCATTTATTCATTGTTATGTTTAATTTGATGAACATCCGCTACATTAGTTACCTGAAACCAGTACCATACTGCTCATTTTCACCATAAGGAGTAATTCTGACACCGCCTACGATGTGCAGCGACTCGCGCCTACAGAAGGAAATCTAACAAAATCTAGGGCTAAAGCCCTTACTACTAACGAAGAACAGGCTAAAGCCCTTACTACTAACGAAGAACAGGCTAAAGCCCTTACTACTAACGAA
>NZ_JBKHHI010000265.1:0-9219 GCF_046539235.1 Coleofasciculus sp. | reverse complement strand
ATTCCATATTGAAGCGATCGGGTAAATTGAAATCGACCTGAATTGTCGAACATTGCCACAAACGACCAATGGCATCTCGAATCTTAAGGTCAATCTTGGGACCATAGAACGCGCCACCACCCACATCTTCAATATAATTCCAACCTTTGGCAGCTAAAGCTTGTTTTAAAGCTGTTGTCGCTAACTCCCAAACTTCATCGGTGCCAACAGATTTAGCCGGACGAGTGGATAAATTAACCTCATAATCTGTAAAGCCAAAATCTGATAAAATTTGCTCGGTTAGATTTAATATCCCAATGATTTCATCGGCAATCTGATTGGGTAAGCAGAAAATATGAGCATCATCTTGGGTGAATCCTCGGACACGCATCAAACCATGCATAACGCCTGAGCGTTCGTAGCGATAAACTGTTCCTAATTCAGCAAAGCGTAAGGGAAACTCGCGGTAAGAATGCAGGTCGTGCTTATAGGTCAGAACGTGAAAGGGACAGTTCATCGGCTTAATTTGATAAGCCTGTTGTTCAATATCCATTGAGTCAAACATATTCTCTCGATAAAAATCCAAATGACTGATCATAATCCAAAATAAAATAATAATCATTCTCATTTTAACAGAAAAGCCTGGATTAAGGCTACACAGAGAGAGGAACTTGATCTCCATTTAAGGGAAAGACTCTACTGAAACAATCTTGTCTGCCTTTGGCGGTATCGCCGGAGAAAATTGATGCCCAAACTGGCAAGATAAGCGATCGCGGCGCACAGCACGATCGTGGCACCAGAGGTGAAATTGAGGACGTAGGAAAGCCACAATCCGGCTGTGGTAAAGATCATACACAGCAGGCTAGCTAGTAGCATCATTTTCTTCAAGTCCTTGACATACAGATTCGCGATCGCGGCGGGCATAGACAACAGGGCAATCAGTAAAATTATGCCCACCACCTGCATCAGCATCACCGCCGTCAGTGCAATAATTCCCATCAGCATCAAGTAAAGCCCATTCACTGGTACATTCCGCACCGTGGCAAAGGTTTCGTCAAAGGAGATCGCCAGTAACTCTTTGTAAAACAGCGCGACCAAAATGACGATAATTATATTTAGCGCCAGCATAATCCAGAGATCGCGTCTAGGAACAGCGAGAATACTGCCAAATAAATAACTACTTAGATTTGACGTATAGCCCGGTGTCAAATCAATAAAAATTACCCCAATTGCCATACCAATTGCCCATAACATACCAATGACAGTATCTTGTCGCAACTGGGTTTTACGCTGCACCCATCCCATTGTCAACGCCGCCATCAGACTGAAGGCGCTTGCCCCCAGCACTGGATTAAATCCCAAGAAAAATCCCATACCCACACCCCCATAGGCGGCGTGAGCAATGCCTCCAGCGATAAACACAATCCGATTGACCACCACAAAGCTGCCAATAATGCCACTGGCAATGCTAATCAACAGCCCAGCTAATAGGGCATTTTGCATAAATTCTTGCTGTATAACTTCCAGCATAAGCGAAATCAAAATTATTTCCTTGCGTCTCGGCTATTCAGGTTTTGAGTTAGGTCGGTTTTGACGGATGCGCGGCTAACGTTCGCGGTACAAACCGATTGTGAATCACTGGTTCGACTGATTCTCCGTAGGTCTGTTCTAGCATTTCATTCGTTACCTGACTGTCACCGTGGTAATACAGCCGTTGGTTCAAACAGCCGATTGTTTTAACGTAAGAGGATACCATGCCAATATCATGGGAAATCATCAAAATTGTCACATATTCATTCAGTTGACGCAGCAGTTCATAGATGGCTGTAGAGGCTTGACGGTCTAGACTGGTTGTGGGTTCATCAAGCAGTAGAATCTGAGGTTCTGTTGCTAACGCCCGAGCAATATAGACTCGTTGGCACTGCCCGCCGGAAAGCTCACTCACCGGGCGATCTTTTAAATCTAGCAAGTCTACCTGTTGTAATGCCTGTTCTACCTTCTCATCATCCTTACGATTAAAATGTCTCAATAAACGACCCTTGCCCAAACGTCCCATCCGCACAACATCCCCAACATTAATGGGGAAACTGCGGTCAAATGTCATCACCTGTGGAACATAACCGATATAACGACGACCTTGCTGAATCGAACGTCCGAGAATTTTCACCTGTCCCTGTTGAGGTGACAATAATCCCAATAGTACCTTGAATAGGGTGGTCTTGCCGCCTCCATTTGGACCAATGATGCCGATATAGTCCAATTTATTGACCGAAAGATTGATATCGTGCAAAATCGGTTCCTGACCGTATCCTGCCCAAAGGTTTTCGATCGTAATCACGAATTCAGATGTAGTTGATTGCGCCACAGTGATACCAGTTCTCTCTTTTTTATCAGGCAACAAATACACCCTTTTGCTATCGCCCGGATGGGTCAGATATGGCGCAACATCAGGAAGCATTGGTCTGATGACATTCGTTATCGATAGTGACAAAAAGTTGGTGTTATTTGCTGCAATAAAAACAATAAGTATAGACTATTTGCTAATCACAGCCATAAGGTGAGGGGTGACAACTAACAGGGCGGTTGGATCACCCATAACATCCTTAAATGTGTTAGACACTTTGCTCATATTACTCATCCAGTCTTCAGCCAGTGGATCGAGTAAAATCACCTCTCCACCAATTTCATTGGCAATTGTTTTAGCGTCTTTGGTGCTAAATTGAGGTTGAGCAAAAATGATTTGAATATTGTCTGCCTTGGCTTTAGAAATTAGCTTGGACATTTCTGCCGCACTGGGTTCATTGCCTCCAACTTCAATGGGAACCATTTCCAAATTGTAGGCACGAGCAAAGTAGCCCCAAGCCGGATGGAAGACCATGAAGGTTCGATTCTCAACTCCAGAAAGGGTTTGCTGAATGTCTTGATCCAGTTGCTCTAGGTCAGCAATGAAGGCATTTAGGTTCTCTTGATAAATCTGTTGACGGCTGGGGTCAAGTTCGACAAGAGCTGCATAAATGGTTTGTGCTTGTTCTTTAACCAGGGGGGGTGATAGCCAAATGTGGGGATCGGGATTGGCTACGGTTTCGGTTTGAGAACTAGCCTCCTGATCATGCTGGTGTTCGTCGGCGTCACTGTGGTGATGGTGTTCTTCACCGGGATGGGAATGTTCCGCCGCCATAGGCATTCGGTTAACTCCTTCTGTCAAATCCACAACTTTCATCTCCGGATTCGCAGAACGAATGCGTTCCCACCAGGCATTCTCAAAAGGAACCTGGATGCGGGCATACGCCTCTGCATCCGCTAAATTTTGTAGCTGTTGGGGTTTGGGTTCATAGGTGGCTGGACTCGCACCAGGCGGTAACATTACGGTGACATTGACATATTCACCACCAATCCGTTCGACAAAATATTTTTGCGGTGGAATACTCACAACCACGTCAAGCTGATTCTCTGAGACGTTAGAGTCAGCAGATTGAGCCGATTCGGTTGTTTCATTCGTTTGAGTTTGTCCACAGCCGACTAAAGACACGATTCCTAAAGCCAGGATTGTGGTAACTAGACGGCGATAATTTGGCATGGTCAGTCTCCTTTGCTGGATTGATAGCAGGTTTGACTTCGGCAACTACATTGTTTGATAATAATAATCATTATCATAGCATATAGAGTGTTGTCGGCGGTGCAGGAGTATGAAAGGGTTTTACCTTATGTCCTTGAATATGAGCCAAAGTTCCGTTTCAATTTGCTGAAGTTCATCCTTGTTGCGACTGAGTTGGTTCGAGAGTTCCCCGCGACGTTGAATTAGCTGCTCTCGTTCTTGGTCTAATCGAGATAGGCTGGCACATTTTCGTCCTCCTATTGATCTAGTTTTGAAGCGGCTTTTTTGCCGCGAGACTATATTACCTTACTTTTGATAATGATTATCATTTTTGCTGTGAAGTTTGTTTAAGTGTTAATGGTACTTTTGTACTATATATGGATTTAGAGTCAGTCGAGCCAAGGGAATTTTGGTGCTTCCGGACTTACCCATTTCCGCCATTCGCCTTGTTTATTCCCCTTGTGGGCAAAATCAGGGGAACAGGGGAGACAAAAAACACATAATGGTGATATAGTGAAAATCACAGTTCGGTTCTAACGGGGAGCAGCCGTTAGAAGTAATGGGGAAAGTTTGGTGCAAATCCGACGCTGTCCCGCAGCTGTAATGAGACTGATGTCTCTGAGTCAGAATGCCCGCCGAATGTCAAACAATTTCAGTCAACTCATTTCATCCATCTGCGAGGTACAGAGGTATACAATTATGAATAGTCCCATGCCGCGATTTTACGCTCTGATCGTGCCAGAAATACGCTACAGATGCTAGCTGGCATTAATCGATTGGTTTGGCAATTTATCCAGTGAAGGCAGTGCTTCTGCTGTCCGGAAATATAGCATTAAGCTGTTCGGCATTTAAACCTTAATGTCAAGAATGGCTCTCATCCTGGTAGTGCGTTTAGCGAAGCCATGCCGCAGGCTTTGCATCTTGCTCGCGGCTAATACCCAATTTAAATGCATGACAGCTTACTATATCCGAGGCTTTCCCGCCTAGGTCAGAATCACCTGAACCGTTGAACCGGATTTTCTGGCACAGATTCTGCCTTTGAGGAAATTGCACCCATTCAACACAACCTATAGCATTTCATCGCTCTAATGACTCCGGTAACACCGATTAATTGCCTGAGGCATTAGATAGCTTGATTGCTGTTCATTGATGGTGAAGTGCTACCCTTAGCGCTTGATCAAATCCTGGCTATTACACCTTAATTAAACACAGAAAAACCATGTCAATTCAAACCGCAACATTAGGCTATCCTCGCATCGGCAAAAACCGCGAAGTCAAAAAAGCATTAGAAGCCTTCTGGAGTGAAAAATTAGACGCAGAATCCTTATGGGAAACCCTGCGCCAGGTGGAAGAAACTAACTGGCAAACCCAACGTGAAGCCGGTATCGATCGCATTGGGATTGGTGACGCTACCCTCTATGACTCTGTACTCGATTGGTCCATTTATCTGGGATTGATTCCAGAACGATTTCGGCATCTATCCGGTTTAGAGCAATACTTTGCCATGGCACGGGGGAAAGAAGGCATTCCCGCCCTGGAAATGACCAAGTGGTTTGATACGAATTACCACTACCTCGTGCCGGAAATTTCCGCCCAACTGCAACCGACAGATTTTAATCCGGTTTTGGCAACAGTTAAACGCGCCCAACAAATTCTGGGAAAACGGGCAACTCCGATTATTTTAGGCCCGATGACACTCCTACGATTGAGCCGGTTAGACATGCCGATTTCGGAGATCATTCGTCCTCTGTGCGATCGTTATGTGAATCTGCTACAGGCACTCAAACCCTTGGATATAGAAGAAGTCCAAATTCATGAACCTGCCCTCGTTTTGGGAGATACGGCTAAGTTTAAAGACGACTATGAATCAACTTACGCTTCATTGGCGCAGGTTGGTATACCGCTAAATTTGGTCACCTATTTTGATGATTTGGGTGAAAGTTATCCCTGGGTGATCCAATTACCCGTTGCCAGCATCAGTTTAGACTTTACCCGTGGGCGCAATCTAGAACAACTTAAACGCCATGGGTTTCCCAGCGATAAACGCCTGGGTGTGGGTATTGTAGATGGACGAAACATCTGGCAAATTCGACCCGATCGCCTCTTACCAATCCTGGACGATATTAAACCAATTACCTCCAACCTATCCATTCAACCCTCCGCCTCCCTACAGTTTGTTCCCTACGATGCAACAAGGGAAACTAAGTTACCCGAACCCCTACGAAATGTGCTGAGTTTTGCTGAACAAAAACTCCAAGAAGTAGTAATTTTGGCGCAAACCCTCCAAGGGGAAGACAGGCGATCGCAATTGCAGGATATTGCCACAGGTCAAACGGCGTTTGAGCAATTCAGTCCCCCCAATACACAGGTTCAACAACAGCTTCAGTCATTGAATGTTGATGCCTTTGAGCGATCGCTCCCCTATGCCCAAAGACAGCCACTACAACTTCAACTTCCCCCATTTCCAACCACCACAATTGGCTCATTTCCGCAAACCTCACAGGTGCGGAAACTACGGCGGCAATGGAAGCGCGGCGAAATTACTCTGGCTGACTACAAAAAAGCAATTGATGCCGAAATTGCTCAGTGTATTCGCTATCAAGAAGAAGCCGAATTAGATGTGCTGGTGCATGGTGAATTTGAGCGCACCGATATGGTAGAGTTTTTTGGGCAACAACTCCAAGGTTTTGCCTTCACTCAACATGGATGGGTACAAAGTTATGGCAGTCGCTATGTTCGTCCCCCGATTATTTATGGTGATGTCGTGCGTCAAGCGCCGATGACGGTTCGTGAGTTTAAAGTTGCCCAGTCATTAACGGAAAAACCGATTAAAGGGATGCTCACCGGACCCGTAACGATGATTAATTGGTCGTACCCCCGTACCGACATTTCCCGACAGGAACAGGCGTTCCAAATTGCCTTAGCCTTGCGGCAAGAAGTGGCGGATTTAGAAGCAGCAGGAGCGACGATTATTCAGATTGATGAACCGGCATTGCGAGAGGGTTTACCGCTGAAATCAGAACGGTGGCAGGATTATCTGTCTTGGGCAGTGGATGCGTTTCGTCTCAGTGCTGGAATTGCCAAACCCCAAACCCAGATTCATACTCACATGTGTTATTCGGAGTTTGGGGATATTATTCAGCACATTCAGCGTCTGGATGCGGATGTTTTATCCATTGAAAATAGCCGCAGTAATAATGAAACTTTGTTTGAAATTACTAATGCTGGATATGCTCATCAGGTGGGGAATGGTATTTATGATATCCATAGTCCAGTGATTCCCACAACAGAACACCTTCTGGAACAACTACGGACAGGAGTGGCTAATTTGCCCGTTGAACAAATTTGGGTTAATCCCGACTGTGGCTTGAAAACTCGCCATTGGGACGAAGTAATTCCGGCGTTGAAAAATATGGTAGAAGCGGCAAAAATGCTGCGGGAGGAAATCTATGCGTCCGGAAAATAGTGTTTGGCAAGGTAATTTGGGCTACTGGCAAAATGAGTTTATTCATGCCAATTTGTTGGTGATTGGGTATTACGCTTGGAACGGTTTTGTCGAATCCGGTCGCGGGATGGTTTGTGTGGATGTGCAGGATGCCGCGATCGCATCGAAGACAATCAGTCTGGATTGGATACCGTTCCATGCTGAATTCATTGCCAAACCCCAGGTAATGAGTCAAATGCAAGCACACAAATTGGAGGAAGGGCACGGTACGGCGTATTGTGGTGGGAAATTGACCTGGTTTGGTTGATGATTAGTCTGTTGCGAAGACTGGGATTAGCGACTAAGGTCAGAGTTTTCTAATCCTACACGATTAAGTCTTGGGGAAGATGGAGAAGTAATTAGAACGTCTATTTTAGGGGTGTAGGGGCGGGTTTCATTACTATCGTTTTTTGTCCACCCTAACGTCACTAAACCAGCCCTGACCTAACCATTCAATTATCACAAATGACGTAGCTTGCTTCTCGCGCTATTCGAGTATGACGAATGACGAATAACGAATGACAAATGACTGAAACAAACTCTCAAGATTGGCAGCACGATTTTATCGCCACTAACCTGTTAGTCATTGGTTATAACGCTTGGGTTGGCTACTTGAGTGGGGATCGTGGTACTGTTGTCTGTAGTACCAATACTCCGACTGTTGGTGCTTTTGGAGAAACATTCCCAGCTCATTTTGTGCCGCGCCGTCGTCTAGCTACTTTTTTAAATGCATGGCTGGCGGCTCCTGATACGGTGCTACGGCAAAAACATTTCATGAATGGCTATATTTTGCAAGTGGTGGATCATTATAATCCTTACAAAGATGTTGTTTTGTTGCTGGAGTATGCCAATCAAGCGGCATTTTTCAACTTGACAAATTTACCCATTGCCCCACCAAAATGTTACGAGATTGTCTGTAGAGGATGGACAGAATTTCAACCAGAGGACACCAAATCCAAAGAACGAAAAAGATGAGGCTACTGGTTAACTAAAAAAAAGACGCGATCGCCCCGAATTAAACCAGCAATCGGTGAATCTCACCGGACTTGATCATGACATCAGGATAGAGTGCGATCGCCCCTAATCATAGATTTGACCGTTTGTCTTTTGACAAAACACAAGACAAGCATGATCATCGATTCGGCATTTATTTCTCAAACGTTGGGCTGCACTTAAGCAACAACGTCAACACAATTGTCAAACGGCTTGAGGTATAAATATTATGCAACAGGGCAGTGGCAGAGTAGGTAGAGGGGCGATCGCACTTTTAGGCGCAGTGCTGGTATTACCGTTAGCCACCCAATTACCGGGTTACGCGCAACCAGGCGAGATCACACCCAACACAGGGGAGGAAATTACCGCCGCTAACCAGCAGAAAATTATTGTGCATCTTAAACACAGCACCGATGATCTTCACGCTGTTTTTATGGCGCTGAAGCTGGGAGGCAATATGCAAAGGAAAGGGGCGCAGGTTACAGTGGTGCTAACCCTGGAAGGCGTGCGACTGGCAGATGCTAGACAACCCTTAGATCTGCGTTGGGGAAACAGTACTATGACTATTGCTGAACTCTATGAAGATTTTGTGACCGCAGGTGGCAAGATTATCGTCTGTCCGGTTTGTGCTAGCGCCGTCGGGATTGAGCAAAATTCTCTGCGTCCTGGAAGTCAACTTGCCTTAGAGGATAATGAAATCCCTAACTTAATTTTAGCGGCTGACAAAGTGTTGGATTTCTAACGCTCAAAAGTCAACAAGTCCCCGCCAGTCGTCTGACGGGGGAATGTATCAAGACATACCAAACAGACTGATGAAAGGTACTATATTACTCGCTTTTACCTCAGTTTCCCTAGCCCTAGGAGTTCCCAGTATGATGGGTTCACTCATCAACCAAACCGCGATCGCACAAACCCCGATTCGAGAACTGCAACGCAATTCGGGTGTCACGATTTCGGGTACGGTTAAAAGCGTTGTCGGTAACGAGTTTACGCTGAATGATGGTACGGGTGAAATCATCGTTGATCCAGGTCCTCGATGGTGGAAGGAAATTAATCTAACTCCTGGAGAACAAGTCACCGTTGTCGGTGAATATGATGACTACGATTTCGATGGCGTCGGGTAGTTGACAATATTAACCAGTGGTGAGGATGAGATTTCGATGCGATC
>NZ_JBKHHI010000264.1:0-9242 GCF_046539235.1 Coleofasciculus sp. | reverse complement strand
AGCGAGTCGTCATCTCGGCTCCCACCAAAGAAAAAGACCCGGAAAAAGTCCCCACGCTCTTGATGGGTGTGAATCATCAGAGCTACGATCCCAACAAGCATACGGTTGTATCCAACGCCAGTTGTACTACCAACTGCCTCGCTCCCATTGCCAAAGTCATTCAAGACAACTTCGGTTTGGCAGAAGGTTTAATGACCACCGTTCACGCCATGACTGCTACCCAACCCACCGTAGACGGACCGAGTAAGAAAGACTTGCGGGCTGGACGCAGTGCGGCGCAAAACATTATCCCCGCCTCTACCGGTGCAGCCAAAGCCGTTACCTTGGTTCTACCGGAACTCAAAGGCAAACTTACCGGCATGGCATTCCGCGTACCCACGCCCGATGTCTCGGTCGTTGACCTCACCTTCCGTACTGATAAAGCCACCAGCTATCAAGAAATCTGTGACGTGATGAAGAAAGCCTCGGAAGGAGAACTCAAAGGGGTTCTGGGATATACAGATGACTCCGTGGTGTCCACAGACTTCACCACTGATCCCCGTTCTAGCATCTTTGACGCGGGGGCGGGTATGGAACTCAACTCCAACTTTTTCAAAGTCGTGGCTTGGTATGACAACGAGTGGGGCTATTCTAATCGCATGATTGACCTAATCCTGTCCATGGCAGCGAAAGGGTAGAACCACCTCAACTTCACGGGGTGACAAGCTAGCTGAAGTGTTGAGCTATCCTGCTTTTAGCCCATTTCTTCTTGTCACAGATAGGGTCAAAGATAGCGGTTGTTTCTGGGGGACCAGCCCCCCAGACCCCCCGATGGGGGACGAGCGCCTCCCCCATACCCCCTGCGCAAAGCTTCGCTAATCCCATATCTCATGGCTGTGGTCTTCATCTGTCAATAAGGGTGTCAATAAGGCTTCATCTTTGGAGATACTAATGTCACTCAAAGCCAGATTTTTAAAGGTTTTAGACGGCTTGTCACCCCTTCAGCTCCTCGACAAAATCAACATAATTCGCGGCAATCCCCGCCTTCCCGAAGTAAGGCGGGGTTAATTTTGGTTGACAATCCCGAACCGGATTCCGTAAAATCGTATTTTTTTATAGGGCTGTCGAAGACAACCGGGTTGGTCGTCTTTAAAATTTTTCTAGGCAGATCTTTTTTAGCCAGATCCAGATCAAGGATACAGTGATGACGGAACCTTTTGCGGATGTCTTTTGGTTGACCTCGGTAAATCGGCGTCGACTATTATACGCTAATGCGGCGACTGAGCAGATGTGGGGTCACACCCCTGACCAATTATCCAGTCATCCGGGAGGGTATATGCAGTGTATCCTGGATGTGATCGATCGCCAGGATCGAGAGCGAGTAGCGGCGGCTTGGACGCAACACCCTGGGAGTGAATTACCACAAGAGTATCGCATTGTCAAATCCGATCGCTCAATCCGCTGGGTGCGATCGCGCTCTTTTATCATGCCGAATCCCTGGGGGGAAAGCCAGCCCGATGTTCCTCAAGTCCTCCTCGCCACGATTACTGAAGATATTACCGAAGACAAACAGGTTGAGGATACGCTCAATCAGCGAGAACAGGAATTTCAAGCCCTACTGGATCATTCTCCGGATATTGTCGCTCGATTTGACCGCCATCTGCGTCATGTCTACGTCAACCCCGTCATTGAACAGGAAACTGGTATTCCTTATCAAGACTTTTTGGGCAAAACCCACCGGGAATTAGGATTACCAGAAACTCTTATTCCCATATGGGAGGAATCCTTACAAACGGTGTTTCAAAAGGGTGAGGAAAATGAGAGTGAATTCACGTTCTTGACTCCCTATGGACAACGGTATTACCAATCGCGTCTGGTTCCCGAATTTGCCCCGGATGGTTCCGTCGAATTTGTCCTCAGCGTGTGCCGCGATATTACCGACATTCAGCAGGCTCAACAAGCAGTGCGGGAGAGTGAAGCCCGTTTCCGCACAGTATTTGAGTTGGCACCCATTGGGATGGCGATCGCCAATGCTCAAGGACGGGTTCTGCATACCAATCAGGCGCTACAAGATATCCTCGGCTACAGCGCTGACCAATTATTAAATCAGTCGTTCCATCTATTTATCCATCCCGATGAGATAACCCAATGCTATCAAGACTTACAGAAACTGATCACCGGGGAAATCACTCACATCAACGCCGAAAAACGCTATCTTCACCAGCAAGGTCATGTAGTCTGGGTGCATGTGTCGGCGTCAGCTGTTCGTGGCGCGAATGGGTTATCCGAGTACACGATCGCTCTGATTCAAGATATTAGCGATCGCAAACAAGCGGAATTCCTGTTGCAACAGGCTCATCTCCATTTGGAACAACGGGTTAAGGAACGCACCGCCGAACTCGAACAAACGAATACCCGCCTCCAGCACGAAATTACTCACCGTCAAACCATAGAGATACAATTACAACAAGCCAAGGAGCAACTGCAAGCGGTTTTGGATGCAGTACCCGGTTGCGTCTCCTGGATGAGTCGCCAAGGACGATATCTGGGAGTTAATCAATATTTGGCAGATATATTCAACCTGTCACCGGACGACTTTGTCGGTCAACCCCTAGGTTTTCTCAATAATAATCCGACCTTTGTCAACTATATTGAACAGTTTATCGCCAGTTCGGTTCAAACTGACCAAAATATCCTGGAAATTAATATCAATGGTTCCTGTCACTATCACCTAATTGCGACGCAAAAATATCAGCAAGGAACAAATATTGTTTGTGTGGGAATTGATGTCACTCAGAGCCAAAAAGCCCAGCAAGCCTTACAAAACCAAAAGGATTTTCTGCAAACCATTATTGATACCAACCCCAATATAATTTATGTCAAAGACCAAGACGGTCAGTATATTTTAGCCAATCGCATGTTTGCCGAACATCGGGGGATTCCTGTCGAGGAATTACTGGGAAAAACAACTGCCCAACTCCATCATGATTCAGCAGATGTGGAACGCTTCCTGGCTGAAGATCAAGAGATATTGACTACCTTACAGCCCAAGTTCATTCCTGAAGAGTTTTCCTGGGATCAAAACGGTGAAATTCGCTGGTATCAAACCATTAAAACTCCGTTGGTGGCTCCAGATGGACAGGTGACTCAAGTCCTCGGCGTGAGTACCGATATCACCGCCCGTAAACTGGCAGAGGAACTCTTACAACAAAGTGAAGCCCGTTTACGTCTTGCCCTCGATGCCGCCCAGATGGCAAAATGGGATTGGAATTTGCAAACCGGAATGATTACTTGGTCTTATCGCTTGGAACAACTCTATGGATTGGCATTTGATCGTCCAGAAATTCCCTACAAAACCTTTTTAGAAAAGGTTCATCCGGAAGACCAAGAACTGGTTAAGCAAAGCATGGAATGGGCGATTCAAACTGGGGAGGATTATGACCTTGAATATCGGATTATTTGGCCCGATCAGATTGTGCGCTGGATTCAAAGCAAAGGTCAGATTATTTATGACAAAACTGATCAGCCTATTTGGACAATTGGGCTGAACCTAGATGTGACAGAACGTAAGCTGGCTGAAGAACAGCTACGTCAGCGAGAAGAACAGTTGCGTTTAGCCCTAGATGCGGCGCGTATGGGATTCTGGGATAGAAATCTGGAGACGGAACAAATTACCTGTTCCTATCACCTGCAACACCTGTATGGATTAGATGCCAAAACCACGCAGATTAGCTACAAAACGTTTCTGAAAATGGTTCATCCTGAGGATCGCGATCGCGTTCACCAAGCGGATCGCCGAGCGATTGATGAGCAGGAAGATTGCTATGATATTGAATTTCGGATTATCAGAACCGATGGTAACCTGCGTTGGGTGGAAAGCAAATCTCAGGTATTTTATGATGAAACGAGTCAGCCTGTGCGGATGATGGGAATTAACCTGGATATCACGGAGCGCAAGCAGGCTGAAATCCAAATTCAAGCCTCTTTGCGGGAAAAAGAAGTCTTGCTCCAGGAAATTCACCATCGGGTTAAAAATAATTTGCAGGTGATTTCCAGTCTTTTAGATTTACAATCTCAGTACATTACCGATCCAACGACGGTGGAACTGTTCCAGGAAAGTCAGAATCGGGTTAAGTCAATGGCGTTGGTGCATGAGAAATTGTATCAGTCTCAAGATTTTGCCCGGATCAATTTTGCCGAGTACATTGAGAATTTGACCAGTTATTTGTTTCAGATCTATATTTTTGAATATAACCAAGTTAACTTAGAATTTCATATTCATGAGGTTAATTTAACGATTGATGCCGCTATTCCCTGTGGTTTGATTATTAGTGAATTAGTGTCTAACGCGCTCAAATATGCCTTTCCAAATGGTCAAGAAGGGACGATTGAGGTGATCCTGACCGCAGCATCTGAGGATCGATGTCACCTAACAGTCAAAGATAACGGCGTTGGATTTCCACCGGATCTGGAATTTGCCAATCCTAAATCATTAGGCTTACAATTAATTAATGTTCTGACTGAACAATTGGAGGGTGATATCAGCTTTAAGCTGGATCAGGGAACAGAAGTGAATATTAGTTTTCCAATCGAAACTTGTAACTAAACCGTAGAGACGTGTTATGGCATGTCTATCTTACTTATTGGACATAACTTGCTCTGGTGTTAAACGCCGACTTAATTTTATTCTCTTATCTATGTGTATTTTTCAATTAAACAAATGGTTAAAGCAAAAATTTTAGTTGTTGAAGATGAAAGAGTTGTCGCCCTCAGCATTCAAAATCGACTAGAAGCCCTCGGATATAGTGTAACCGCCAATGTGATATCTGCCGAAGCCGCGATCGCGGGAATCCCTGAAAATCCTCCCGACTTGGTGTTGATGGATATTCGGCTCAAAGGTAAAATCGATGGCATTGAAGCGGCGGCTCTAATGCGCCAACAGTTTCAACTCCCCGTTATCTATCTGACTGCCTATAATGATGAGGAGACGCTGGAACGGGCTAAACTCACCGAACCCTATGGTTATTTGCTGAAGCCCTTTGAATCCAAAGATTTATCCACCACGATTGAAGTAGCGCTCTACAAACATAAAATGGAGCAACAGCTTCGGGAGCGAGAGCAATGGCTAGCCACGACACTAAAAAGTATCGGTGATGCGGTTATTACCACTGATCCGCAACAGGCGATCACGTTTATGAATCCGGTAGCTGAGGCGCTAACAAAATGGACGCAACAAGACGCCTTAGGTCAAGATTTGAATCAAATCTTTCCCACCATTCATGAAATGACACGAGAAGCCATTCCGAACCCAGTCACTGTGTCTCTACAAACAGGTAAAACTGTAACTATAGAAAATCATACGCTGCTGATTAATAAAGAGGGTGAAGAAATTCCCATTGATGATAGTGCGGCTCCGATTAAGAATGATAGCGAACAGATCCTGGGAGCTGTATTGGTATTTCATGATGCGATTGAGCAACGACAAATCCAAGCCTTGCTAGAGCAAACTAATGCCGAATTAGAACAAAGAGTCGCTGAAAGTACAGCCCAATTAAGACAGCAAAACCAACAACTAGAAGCCGAAATTGTCCGACGCCAGCAGCTAGAAGAAGAGTTACGGGTAGCCCTAGCTAGAGAACGAGAATTGAGCCAATTGAAATCTCGAATTGTTGCTACTGTGTCCCATGAGTACCGGACTCCCCTGACAACGATTTTGTCGTCTACGGAAATGTTACAAAGATATAGCGATCGCTTGACGCCGGAGAAAAAACAAACCCATTTCCAACGGGTGAAACAGTCGGTTGAGCATCTGACGAATCTAGTCAACGATATGATTTTCATTGAGCAAGCCGAAACTCAAGCCCTGGAATTTAATCCCACTTTGGTTAATGTTGAGGAACTCCTGGGTGAGGCGATTGCAGCGGTGCGCCCCAAATTCACTGGAAAACATACCCTGAACCTGATCTGCCCTAATGAGTGCGATCGCGTCTTAGATGGCAACCTACTCCGACTCATTCTCGATAACCTATTGTCTAATGCTATCAAATATTCTCCAGAGGGAGGATTAATTGAGGTAGAACTAAGTCCTCAAGCCCAGGAAATACGGCTGCGGGTTTCTGACGAAGGCATTGGTATTCCCCCGGATGATCAAGGAAAATTATTCAAAGCATTCTATCGCGCCAGTAATATTGGCATTACTCCTGGTGTAGGATTGGGATTAGTGATTGTGAAAGAATGTGTAGAATTGCATCAAGGTAGAGTGGAGGTTGAGAGTGAAGTTGGCGCAGGAACCACGTTTACAATAATCTTGCCCGTGGCGGAATCAGTGGAAGGATAAAAGGCGCCACTACGAACATGGCTATTACCTGGACTCCGGAACAAATCCTCGCACTCGCCCCCGATGCTAAGTCTGCCCAAAATGGTCAAGGCTTGGCACGCTTATCTAAATGGCAAGGATTGGGACGAAATCAGGAGGCGGTGTGGGGAGAATGCCAAGGAAGTGGAAGTAACCTCTATCAAACCCAAATCGATTTAGGTGAAACGGCATTTAAATGCAGTTGTCCGAGTCGTAAATTTCCCTGCAAACATGGACTCGGACTCTTATTACTCTTTGCCAATCAACCCGATAGTTTTAACCAAAATCAATCCCCTGATTGGGTAAACGATTGGATTAGCACTCGCCGTCAAAAACAGGCGCAGAAGGTAGAAAAATCAGAAAACGTTACTGATCCCGTGGCTAAAGCCAAACGCGCCGCCAAACGGGAGGAAAATGTTACCGCCGGGGTGCAAGAATTAGACCGTTGGTTGCGTGATTTAGTCCGTCAGGGATTAGCCAAGTTACCAGAAAAAGACTATAGTTTCTGGGATACGGTAGCCGCCCGAATGATTGATGCTCAAGCCCCAGGATTGGCGCGTCAGTTACAGGAGATGTCCGGGATTCCGTATACGGGGGTGGGTTGGCAAGAACGCCTCTTGGCACGGTTGGGACGCTTGTATTTGTTACTCCAAGGATTTCAACGCCTAGAAACATTACCCTCAGACAGGCAAGCCGATATCCGCACGGCGATAGGTTGGGGACAAAAAGAAGAAACCGCTACCTCGATTATCCGCGATCGCTGGTTAATTTTAGGACAGTGTATCGAAGACCAGGATAACCTGAAAGCGCAACGGATATGGTTACAAGGACAACAGACGCATCGATTCGCCCTCATCCTGACCTTTGCCCATCATTCTCAACCCCTAGACACCAGTCTCATCCCCGGTACTCTCCTCGACGCCGATTTAGGATTCTTTGTCAGCGCTTATCCGTTGCGGGCAATTGTCAAAACCCGTCACGCCCCAGCCATACCCTTTACAGAAATGGAAGGGGAAAGCGCGATCGCAACTGCCCTAACTCAATACACAAATGCTTTAGCTTGTCAACCCTGGTTAGAGCAATTTCCCCTAAGTTTACAAGGAGTTATTCCCCAGAAATATCACCAAGGTTGGGCATTGCGCGACGATGCTAACCAGATATTACGCCTCACCCCCAAATTTACAGAGGGTTGGCAGTTATTTGCCCTGAGTGGGGGACATCCCATCACCGTGTTTGGCGAATGGAATGGTGATCACTTTTTTCCCTTAAGTGCTTGTTCCCAACATCAGTTTATTGTGTTTCGATAATGTTCGTATTGACTTCTCCCCCGGTTGAAACGCGGGGGATTCTAAGAGGATACTGCGGGACGGGCTAAAGCCGCGTCATGAAAGTTTTATCTTCTTAGAGTTCCAGAGGAAAACTCTGGATGGCGCAGTCAAAAACGCCCTACTGACCTTGGCTAGATTAAGACCTAGCTGTATCTCTACTTTGCGGAGGATATTGGCAGCACCGTTAGCATCGGCGTTGACAAACTTTCCATTTTTGGTGCGGTACATTCCTCGTTTGACTCGCTTTCCACTCGGCATCCACCCTTCCGGCTTGGAGCCGAATACAGGCAGAGGATCGTTGTCGAGAAAACTAGCTTTAGAGGTATAACTTTCTTCAGTTTCTACAAACTGAATTCCATAGTGTTCGCACATTTGCTCAATCCTATTTTTAAGACGAGCGGTAGGAATTTGAACAAACTCTTGATTCGTCTTTTTCCCCAGCTCAATTCCATCTTTATTGCGTCGATTCCAACCGAAAACAACTGTTCCAATTCGATGTTGGAGACAATGGCTGACAACAACACGAGCGGCTTTGTTAACCGCATCTCTTGCTTGCCTATTGCGCTTTTCTGTGAGAGAGGCTAATTCTTCATCCCAAAATCCTTGAGCTTTCCCCAACTTAATGGTTGCCACCCGTTTGTTGTAGAGCTGATTAAGACTCTTTAGTTTACGTCCATCAACAATAAAGCTGGTCTCTACGTTAGAAACGCAGGTCATCCAGTTGTCGAGTCCGGGGTCGATTCCTAGCACCCGTGAAGAGTCTACATCTGCTGTTACAGAAGGCAGGAGGTAGACAAACTCAGCATAGAAGCAACCGTTGCGGGGAAGGATTCTCAGCTCTTTAATGTCTTTGAAGGCAAGATTAGATGGCATAAAAATAAAGAAATCCGCTATCTTGAACCATGTCTTGACTAGCGTTCCTAGCGGCACTCTAATTTGACCATCTTTAATCTTCAAAGCTTGTTTAGGATAACTGACAACAGAAAGACCGCCTTTTTTTAAATACTTAGGTAATCTAGGCTTGTCCGCTATCTTTCCTTTTCTGAACGCCTTCATCAACCCATCAAACGACTTGAACGATTCGCTAACCGTTCTTAGCGCTTGTTGAGCTACCTGAGAATAGAGAGCCTGGAAATGTTTGTTATTTTTATACTCCTTTTCTAAGTCATATTTACCGATAGTCTGCCGACACTTAAACCAGAGTTGACGAGCATAATAAATACCACAGTTCATTAAGTTATTCGCTTCGGTGCAAATAAACTCTAGAACGGCGGTTAGCTCTTGAGCTGGATTTAATAGTAATTGCTGACAACCGTACAAGAACATCACCTCCTTATTTATGGTTATATTATATTACTTAAGGGGATTATTGCGGGATAAATCCCGCTGTCTTTACGACTTGCTCGGTTTCATCCCCCGACTGAAGTACGGGGGCTTTCACCATCGCTCATGCTGTAAAGGCTTTAGCCTTATATTTTGTTAGGTTGGCTGGCTTCAACCTAACTCCTATTCGGTTTTGCTATCGCTCTACCCAACCTACAATACCTAAAACTCAGGAGTATTTATGTCTAAGCCCAAAA
>NZ_JBKHHI010000263.1:0-9244 GCF_046539235.1 Coleofasciculus sp. | reverse complement strand
CGCACTACTACGGCAAGGATTTTGCTATTCTTGATATTAGGGTTTAAACGCCGAACAGCTTAAAGCTGACTTTTCATGGCATATCATAATTTTGACCTAACGCCCTGAAGCGTCAGGTATGGCACGTAAATGTGTAGGGGCGGGTTTCACTACTATCTCTTCAGTTGCACCTAGATGCAACTAAACCCGCCCCGATTCACTCATCTATTTTTATGATATAAAAGTATTTTAGGCAAGATTGTTAGCATCCAGACAATATAACAAATTCGAGTGTATTAAGCTGTTCGGTATTTAAACCTTAATGTCAATAATGACGCCATCCTTGTAGTGGGAGCATCTTGCTCGTTACTAATACCCAATTTAAATGCATAAAAGCTTATTCATTTTCTACTTCAGTCCGCGTAGGCGGACTTTGTTTGTGTAGCTGCGATTTCCAATCGCCCTTTTATATCATGTGCGGTTGATCTTGCAATATAGGTTGAGTTTAGTCAATATGGGTGCGTTGATTTTATCGTAACTGTTTAGGCGGACATGATATTATCCCTTTGTTTGTGTGGCTGCTATTTTCAATCGCCCTTTTAACCCCTCCGCACAATACCATCTTGAACACTTGCGCTACGATAACCCCTAGAGGGTAGATGTTTCAGATCAAATTCCTCACCGTTTTCGCGTTTCCAAATCTTGTAGTTAGAAAATGTAAGCGGGGTTTGAGGTTCACAGTCTTCCGGAATATGATCAGCGAAAACAAAATACACCGCACCCTCTCCCATAACCTGGGCGATACCATCCCGGTTCACCACCAGCGAGGTTCCCTCATCAATACCTATCCCCAAGACACTATCAGTGATACCATCCCGAAGCTGACGCGCCATAAACGCCATCAAACGACCCATGCGATCGCGATCGCTAAAATGGGTATCTATAACTGTACCCTTCATTAACGACCAGTTGAACAGATCATAACTAAACAGAATATCTTCATAAGGATCATCTAAGGCATACTCACTATCAACCGCATCCGAACAGGCGTTATAAATAAAATCACTTTGAATCATCGCCCCAGCACTGGTTCCACCGATACCACCACCTTTAGCGCCAACGGATTTAATCGCGGCTTCTACCGCCGTATGCTTAAAGTTTCGGGTATAGTCGCACTGATCACCACCGGCAAAAAATAACACCTCAGCTTGGCGAATCGTATCCGCGACATCCACAGAATTGGCATCATCCCGACTACCGATAACCAAGGTTTCCACCGAATCCACCCCATTCATTGCCAGAATCGGTTCATTATAGCCAGCCGAACCCGATGAGCGAATCACAACCACATCAACCTGAGCCGAACAGTCGGTGCAACCTCTCGCCTGATTAATCATCCACTGAATCGCTTCGTCTACATCAGCCCCCCCGCCGCCTAAATCAAAAGCAATACCTGCGGGAACATTGACATCAGTCGAATTGCCATCAAAATAGCGGATAACCTTGGCAGATGCTGGTGCAACCCACAGCGACAAGTACATTAATACTACTGCCACAAGCTTAATGACTTTAGCAAGGGGCAAACCGGAGGTAGATTGAAAAGGACGAGAACCCATAGACTTATTGAAAGATGAAACCCGATATCAATAGTGGCACGAGTAAAAGGGCAGATATAACTGCCACAACTGTGACTGGATCGATATTGATAACGTTTTTTTCAGGTTTATTGCTCATCGAACACCCTCCCAAATTGACTAAATGCTGCTTTACCACCCGGCTGGGTAAACTGCTGTCCTTATCTTACTGCCAAGTGGGTGATCAAGGTATTGAACATTGCGAGATCCCCCCAAACCCCCCTTCAAAAGAAGGGGGGCTTTCTCTTCCCCCGTGGAATAGTTGTAGGGGCGGGTTTCACTGCTCACATTTGTTTCCCGCCCTGATGTAACTAAACCCGCCCCGATCAAGGTGCGAGGATTCTTGGACGAATGACAAATGACGAATGACTAATACGGGTCTTGCTGGATAGAAGCGTCTCTATGTATCCTACTGATGGAACGGTTTGTCAATAAAAGGTGCTGTTATGGCTAATGCAAAAAACGTCCTGGGTACAGAACTAGAAACCTGTTGCACATCTCCCATGACCGGATTTTACCGGGATGGGAAATGCAGTACTGGAGGCGGTGACTTTGGCGCTCATGTTGTTTGCGCTCAAGTTACTGAAGAGTTTCTGGAATTTACTAAACAGCGTGGGAATGACTTGAGTACACCCGTTCCCGGATTTAATTTTCCCGGTTTAAAACCAGGCGATCGCTGGTGTCTATGTGCCTCTCGTTGGCAAGAAGCCCTGGAAGCTGGCGCTGCACCTCCTGTGGTTTTGTCTGCTACTCATGCATCGGCTCTAGAATATGTTTCCTTAAGTGAACTTAAACAACATGCTCTTGATGCTCAAGGTGCCTAAAAAATTTTGGGATTTTAACCCAAACGTATTTGAGAGTTTGTGATGTTATGTCCGTTTGTGTTTAACTTGTTTCTAGAGCAATAGGTGCGTTACGCTACCATTCGGGAACGCTGCGCGAACGCTAACGCACCCTACAATTAACTACAATTAACTCATGACTTATGACTTATCAGTTTTGGAGTTTTGTACAGATGAAAGAACCGGATTAGAAGCAGTATCAACATTGTCTAAAGCGGGTTTTAAAATCTGCCAAGCTTGTTGCGCTTCGGGTAAAAATTGATCTCGTGCGGCTTTAGCTTCGGCAAATTTGATTAGCGTTTTGGCAAAACTCTTATCTGTCGCTTGCTGCATTTGTTCGGGAGTCAGGGGTTCAGGGCTAAAAAGTGCCTCAATTACCGGACGTAACTCCAACGCCTGCTGCTGTACCTCTTCTAAGCTAACTCGTAAGCTGGCTAAATGCGCGATCGCCTTCACCGCTTGAATGATTTCCGGCTCATCTTCTGGTGATTCAACGGCTGATGGGGGTCCAACCACAATTAAATCTTCACTGCTTAACCCATCGGCAAAACTATTCGCATCTAAGCTGGTATCCTCTGGGTCATCCATCCGACGTTCAATTTCTTCCAGCGCCTTTTTGCGACTGCGATCGCTATCCGTTCTGCCGCTGACTTCGATAAATAAACCCAGTTCCTTTAAATGTTTGGTGGTGTACTGAATAGTCGATTTGGTCATAATCGTTTCGATAAACAATAATTATAAACTACGATAAACTGTTATATCTTCAAAGAAAAACCAACGGCTTATCCTTCAACGGCGCAAACGCCTCAGCATCAAATCGATATAAAGAGGCTGGACGCCCTGCTCCCCGTGAGGCTTTTAGACCCGTATCGGCTAAAAAACCCAACTTCAACAAACGGGTGCGGAAGTTAGAATAATCCGAGAAGTTTTCGCCTAAAACAGTAGTATAGAGTTGATAGAGGTCACTGAGCGTAAAAACATCGGGTAATACATCAAACGCGACAGGACTATACTCCAACTTATTCCGCAAACGCTGATATCCATACTCGATAATTTTGCCATGATCGAAGGCTAGGGACGGTATTTGCTTAACCGGATACCACGCAATACCACTCACTCCCTCAGCAATGAACTGTGCTTCTTCAAACCGAACTAGGGCAAAGTAGCTAACCGATAGGTAACGAACGCCAAAGCTTTTTGGGGATTCCCTCGGATCGCGATGCGGACCACCAAAGGTGTAGAGTTGTTCCAAGTAGAGATTATTCACCCGAATTTTTTCCACCAGAACCCGATGGGCAGCATCTTCTAGGGATTCTCCTTGGCGCACCAGCGTTCCCGGTAAACTCCACCGATGGGAAAAGGGTTCATCCCGGCGCATGATTAATAGCACCAAGACGCGGTTTTGTTGAGTATCGACAGAGAAAATAACAGTGTCAACACTGACTTTGAAGTCAGCTAACGCTGGTTGGTTTATCGGTTTGATGCCGCGTTCTGACATGATTATCCAAAACTGTGACGTTTTGAACTTAAAAAAGTGATAGTCCCCCTAAAAGTATAGCTAAGAACGTCCCTGTTCCGAAGTCACCGTTGATCTAAGCGTATAATTTTTCTCGATTGATATACTCTTCGACAGAAGGTGTTATGACATCTGGATCTGCTTTTTCACGATAGGCTGTGGAGGAAACTCCAGGAACGTTCAGATCCGCGATCGCAACGTGAGTTCCAAGCTGCCTCAATCTCTCTAAACCTTCCTTGTCTATGTCATACCCGGGACGCGGTACAATCAGCAACTGTACCTGGCTGAGTAATTCTTCAATCCGATACCAACGGGGTATCTGATTGACTAAATCCGAACCCACTACGAGAGTATAGTCCACCTCATCCCCCCAAATTTCCTTGGCTTTGGCTAACGTTTCTAAGGTTCTGCTACGACTCAACTCCTCATGTACGCCAATATTATTAGGCTGTGTTTCAATTTCGGAAATTAACACCTCTAACATCCGCTTGCGGTGTTCTAGGGAGGTTTGGTGAGACTTAAACGGATTATCTGACGCCCAGACAGCGACTTTATCGTAGTGCTTTGACAACCATTTTAGAATGGTTTGATGGGCGGCTGTGGGTGGATCAGCACTGGTTCCGAATAAGGCAATAGTGGTCATGTCAAGTCTGTTAGCATGGTCATTATAATATATCTATATGGGTGGATACAGATACAAGGCTGAATGTAATTGTTTTATCCTGATAATAGGAGGTATTAAACTGGCATTCCTAAACGCACTATTTCAAGAGGCGTTCTAGCCGTTTATATACATCATCATCGTTACGCTTACCAACCAATATGACTTCAACCAAATCCTGATTCGGATTGAACCGATATACGATTCGGTACTCACCACTATCAACCCGATAATAACCTGGATAACCGGATAGCTGTTTGCTATCAGTAGGCAGAGGATCAACATTCAGTGCCAACACTTTCTTAGCAATTTGAGCCGCAATTTTAGGTTGTAACCCCTTGAGAAAATCCAGAACCGTTTCTAGTCCATCAAGCTTCGCCATTTGCCAAACCCTGGAGAGTTGATGTGAATGTTTCTGTTCCCACCATCTGAGAGTTCTTCAGTGCGGCTACTGCTGTTTGACCTAAAAGCATATCTTCTAATTCTTCGAGGCGCTTGAGTAGTCTCTGGTAGGTCTCAGCAGACATAATCACATGGCTAGGTTGAGATTGCTGCGTCACCACAACAGGCTCAAGAGCGGCTTGCTCAAACACTTCACTATGGCGATCGCGGGCATCTATGAGAGTATAACTATGCATAGCTAGATTTAATGTTCACGACTATTGACATTCTGTCTTAATTGTAGATGACTATCGTCACTGTTCTATTCAACTGAAGGGAGCAGACGGCTAGGGAGGATGCCAAGAATTAGACATTGGCTGCTTCTTGCTCTAATCGTTTTTCTGTCTGTTGAGTAAGCTGTTTTAATGCATCAGAGATATCTATTTGTAGAGGCTGGGGATCATCAAGTTGGCGGATTGCATCAGGAATCATTGCCACAGTCGCCGCTGTACGTTTTTTGATGTCCGCTAACGGTTCCGGTGGGTTTAAGCGTTTACCCTCTTTAACCATTAGTTGCAGCAAAGGCTGTTCGTTTGCTTGAGGGGATTCGGATGCCGTTGCCAGCCGATCTTTGCTAATTTTTCCTTCAACGCAATGGCGGAAAACTTGTTTGCGTCCAGGATAGGTTTCTTTGCTACTCGACTGCTTCATTGTCGGAATGCCATCCATTTCCACCAGTTTGTACACCCCATTAACCGGTTTACCTGTCACCAGTCGTGTACCAACACCATAACCATCAATAATACCACCCGCCTGTTTAATTTTGGCAATCTCCCATTCATCCATGTCACCACTGGCAAAGATTTTCGCTTCTGGTAGCAGCGAGTTCACTTGTTTAGACAGATCAGCAATATCTCCAGAATCTAAGCGCACACCTGCAACCTTAGTCTGATTTGCTTTAACCTGTTTTGCCAGACGTTGGGCAGCCGCTACTGTATCATAAGTATCAATTAATAGAGGCGCCGTGGGAAAATAGCGTTGAAATGCACTAAATGCCTCATCTTCACTCCCAGATACAGCAGCAATTGCCATCACCAGCGAATGTGCCATTGTGCCGCTGGGTTTTTGGTTTAACTTCAGCGCGGCGACCACATTTGAGGTAGAATCAAAACCGGCGGCTAATGCTGCCCGTGCTGCCCAGATTGAGCCTTGTGGACTAAATGCACGGCGAGTGCCAAATTCCAACAGCTTGGCATCCTCTCCAGTGACATCTCGTATCCGCGCTGCCCGAGTCGCAATCAGGGTTTGGTAATTAATTGTATTCAGAATATAAGTTTCTACCAGTTGGGCTTGCCATAGGGGGGCTTCTACCCGCAGCAGGGGTTCATTGGTGAATACGGCAGTTCCTTCGGGTACAGCCCAAACATCGCCAGAGAACCGTCCTGACTTGAGGACTGACCAAAAGCGGTCTGGGACTTGATCAAACTGTCCTGTAGCCTGCAACGCCTCTATTTGAGATTCAGAGAACTGCAGCTTTTCCAGATAATCTAACGCCTGTGCTAATCCCATGGCAATTAAATAGCCAAAGCCGTTGGGCAAACGTCGCACGAATAACTCAAAGCTGGCGCGTCGATTCTCTAACCCTTCACCAACGTAGCAAGCTGCCATGGTCAGTTCATAGAGATCGGTTAATAGGCTGTAATCGGCTGGAGTGAGGGTGAGTTGTTGGTCTTCCTGTGGCATAAGTTTCAGAAGGTTATTGTTGATTGTTGATTGTTGATTGTTGATTGTTCATTGTTGATTGTTCATTGTTGATTGTTCATCGTGCATTATTATGAACCATGAACAAATCAGACGTATAAGGACTGAGTATTTTAACGGCGACCTAGTGCAGGATTGACACCCTGCTCCCGGAGTTAGTTCTGTTGGCTCAATTGTAGTAGCCAGCCCCCAAATAGCCCTATACCTTCTGAATTAAATTTGGCATCGGGTCAATTTTTTGGCACGAAGACTTCCCCCCCACAAATTACGCTTTAAACGTCAAAATCGGTCGTAAACGCGCTACTACACTGACCATCTCTGCCTTAACTTGTGCTTCAATTACGGGCTGAATGGGCTTATAAGCCACGGGTGCTTCTTCAATCCGCCGTTCTTCCCGCAGGGTAATGCAATCAACACCCGTTAACCCTAAGGTTTCCTCACTATAACCCGCCCCGCGACGACTCAGTTCAAAGCGCGATCGCAACCGTCCCGCCCCATGAGATGCACTCCAGAGAAAGGCGGGGTTTCCTCGACCAACGACTAGGTAAGAGGGTGTCCCCATTGAACCTGGAATAATCACAGGCTGTTCGGCATAAGCCGGACAAGCGCCTTTGCGAGTGATCCACCGATGAATTTGAGCGGATTCCTTTTGAGGCAAAGTAATATTATGGGGCAAATCGTAAACCAAGGGGGCTTCTATATCCCCATAAACCTGCCGTAAGCGCAACCGTAACAGTTCCGCTAACACAAGCCGATTCACAAAACCATAGTTAGCGGCGGTTGCTTGTGCTTGCAAATAATCCTGCACCAAGTCAGGGTTCCGGTGAACCGACAGAGAAAACAGCCGAGACTCTGGATCAGGATGTCCTTGTAACCAAACCGCTTGAGTACGGGTTCGCCACAGTCCCCCAATAAATTTACCCACATTCCGGGAACCAGAATGCACCATAAATGCCAATTGTCCCTCTCGCACTCCCCAAGCAAACGCCCTTGCCCGATCTTCAATCGTCTCAACCACCTGAATTTCCACAAAATGATTGCCACCGCCAATTGTCCCCAATCCCCCATCTCGCACCCAACCCTCCTCGGGAACGAGTTCCTCTGGTGCCCAGCGTATTGCCCCATCTAGGGAACCACCCAAGTAAACGCGATCGCATTCAGCCGCTAACTGATCCAGTTCAGAGTTGACGAAACTACCCGTTGGCGCATCCAGCATCCCATCCAGCCAACCTGGAATCCCATGTTCAAATAAAGCCCGACTGGTTTTGGCTGTCATCGTGACATCACGAGTACCCAAAAAGTAATCCCCTTTGATCAACTCAACAAAGCGATCGCGTTTGTTTAAAAAGTCATCAATCGATAAATCCGCCAGATGTAATCGCATCCCACAGTTGATATCAGAACCAACGGCGGCGGGAATAATCATCCCTTCCGTTTCCACGACTGAACCGATAGCAACTCCGGCGTCACCGGGATGAAAATCCGGCGTAGCGCAAACCTGACAAACATGACCCCCTGATGGATGGCGAATGTTTGCCAGATTCGCCAACTGTTTAAACGCTTTTGCTTCCACTGGAAACCCTTCTGGCAGTAAAACCTCTGCCACAGGCGCATTGGCAGAATTTTGGAGACGTACAGAGTAGATCGGATGGTTGTAGTGAACATCCAACCCCTGTCGAGACAATGCCCGCAGGAGTCGGCGCAAATTTTTCGGCTGCATAACTAATACCTAACAAGTCAAAACGACTTGCCTTAATCAATGTGGAGCATTTGGCAGACTTCGGTGCAGCAGCCGCAGTTAAGCCTGCTTTTGCCATTATACGATCAGGCGTTTAAGTTTGGTGGACTATCGTAGCGAATGTCAGGGTTTCCCAGCATGGGTGTAACAAATCATTACAGAATGTCAAGGATGTAAACGAAAATTTATACAAATAGCGAATAATCGGGCGTTTGACTGAAGCTTGGGAAAAGTATTGCAAACATAATCAAATAAATGTTGCAAAATACTGTTTTTTTGTGGTGTATCCCTGATAATTAACAAGTGAATTGCATACCAATACACCAATTTAAATCTGATTGAGATTTACTCTATTAGGAGGACAAGGTTATGAATATTTCCAAACTGTTTGCAGAAATGACCCAATATATATCAGAAGCGGTTGTGAGAATTTTTGGTCCCAGTGACGATGCTTATCCGTCTACGGGCGTGCAACCCTTCAGTGGTGAACTTTTCCACGAACCCAGAAGAGCGGATTGGTAACCTCCGATAACAATCGGTAAAAAAATCGGTTTGGTAATTGTTCATGGGTTCATTCCAAAAATTAAGTTGGTGAAGATAGGTTAAACCACTTCACCAACTTTTATTTAGGTATTTTTTATAAAGGAATTTGATTGGATAAGCTGACTACTCGGTGTCTACTACCTTCGACCGCTCTGATGGAGAGTTGCGTCTCCCGTTGGTAGTAACAAA
>NZ_JBKHHI010000262.1:0-9256 GCF_046539235.1 Coleofasciculus sp. | reverse complement strand
CCTTTTTCCCCACCGACACCTCAGATAAAAGTGCGATCGCGTCTTTACTTCATGGCAGTGCTTTAATGTTTGTGGCTTATACTGGCTATGGTCGGATTGCCACATTGGGAGAAGAGGTGCATCAACCACGACGCACTATCCCCAAAGCGATTATCTTGACGATGATTATCACCATGATCCTGTATATGGCAATCGCCGCCGTGGGTGTGGGTTCTGTGGGTGTGGATATCCTTAGCGCCGCTACCCAATCAAAAGCCGCCCCCTTGGAAGTCGCCTCTCGCCAATTTGGGATTCCCATCGTTCCCCCATTACTCGCCCTCGGTGCAATGACAGCGATGGTAGGCGTATTGCTAAACCTGATATTGGGATTATCTCGCGTACTATTGGCTATGGGGCGTCGGCGGGATATGCCCAGAATCGTAGCGCGTCTGAATGCTGCGGGAACCACACCCTATATATCAGTGATTTGTATTGGAGTTGCGATCGCGGCGTTGGTTCTGATTGGTAATGTGAAAATAACTTGGTCATTTAGCGCTTTTACCGTTTTGGTTTATTATGCCCTTACCAACCTTTGTGTCCTACGGCTATCTGCCCAAGAACGATTGTATCCCAAATGGATAGCTGGGGTAGGATTAGCCGGGTGTCTCGTCTTAGCCTTTTGGGTGGAACAACAAATTTGGTTAGTTGGTCTGGGATTAATTGTAGCCGGATTAGTCTGGAAAACGATAGTATTGCCATTGGCTTTAGGTTCACGAAATCACTAATTCAGTGCAGCGATGATCGGCGATAAGGTGTCAGTAGGTGAAAGGGGGAAACGATTGTCCGGAGTCACAAAGAGACGCCGAAGACGAGTCCGGAAAAAATCATCAGCCAATGGCTGTCTGGTAGCATTAGGTGCGATCGCAGCATTAATCGCCACGGGTGCGATCGTTACTGGGGGGATATGGCTAGGAATTCGCCTAATGATTGATCCCAATGCGGCAATCTGGCTGAATCGTATCTTACCTGGATGGACAAGCATCCCCATCGCCGATGCTTCACCCCCACAAACCCTGGCAACCATACGCGACGAGTTGCGCCAAAATGGGTTAATTGCGGGAGAACTTGTATCCCTCAATACAGGACAACCCGATCGAGAAACCCCTATTCTATTACCCATCTTAAAATCTAAGCCGAACTGTCAAACCAATTGCCAAAAAATTGTCGAACTGAGACTTTATCAACCCATCGAATTCCAGCAAGCCGAACTTGCTTACCAATTGGTCACTCAGCTTACCATTAAGGAACCAGAAGAATATTTTGTCCTCTCCTCCACCGACGCGATTAATAGGAGTGTGTCTCGTTCCTTAGCTTTTACTCGATTTAACCGTTTAGAAAATCAGTCCCCCGCCACAGGATTCTGGTTTAACCTTTGGGGAGTTCGCCTCACCGATGAATCCCCGAAAACTTATGGACAAATCCTCCATTACAACCCCGAACAAATGCACCTGAGTGTTATGCTGGACTGGCAAAGTCCCACAGATAAACCCCCTTATTGGCAACAAGTTACGGGTGAATCCACCCCAGAATTAGTGCTTGATCAAACGGTGGGATTAGAACCGAAATTCCAGGTATACCAGGTTCAACCCCGCCAGTTTCTCCCCAATCCAATTCAATTAACCGAAATTTCTCTGAGTACAATCGCGTCTGATAGTCCTACTTATCGCAATTCCTTAATGTTAGCCCAGAATGGGTTATGGTCGTGGGCATATCGGCGATTGCAACAAGAACAGAAAAACACGGAGTCGGCGACAGTCCAAGCGCAACTAGATGTGATTCGACTTCATGCCCAATTTACTGAAGCCCAAGCCAACCAAACTTGGGCAAGTCAAGGACAACAAGTTCTCGCCTATCTGATTGATGGGCGGTGGACAGATGGCTTACAGGTATTTCAAACCGCCGCATTGAATGGTTCCGCCCAAGATATTGCTAATTTACTCAAAACCGATACCGACAGATTATGGCGACGGGTGGAAGCTGCCCTCAATATTAGTCCCAATGATCGCACCGTAAAAACCTGGGGGGCTTTAATTCTCGCCGCCCAAGAAGGGCGGACTAAAGCTATTTCTTGGTTGCAGCAACTTCCCCCCCCTGAATCAGAATCAGATCAGCCTCAATCTAACAATAATGCCCAGATTTATGCCTACCTGGATTACCTTGATTTAGCGTTAGCCCAAGTCCCACCCATCACCCCTCATTTAAGTCAAATTTTAGGGACTGCACAATCGATTGAAACTGTCAAGTCTGAAGATTGGCGACAACCGGAAGTGGGAAATGGTACATTTCCCCTATCTTTAACCACCCCATCCTCAATTCCCAATCCCCAATCCCTCGTTCTGCAAAAAGCCCCGCAACAGGTTTGGTATCAGGTAGAAGTGGCGGCGTTTAATGATGGTCAGCGCTGGCTTAAAACGCCCTTTAACGACTTGCAATTGCCAACTGTTGCACCAACCCAACGTCTTTGGCAATATCTGGGCTTAGATACTGATCCGCGCCTGCAAATCGCCGTCTGGTCGGCGGAGGGACACCAGGAGACAATCGTCGCGACTGTCCAAGCGGTGTCCTATCAAGACGGAGTGATTCAGCTTTTAGCCGCAGGAGGTGCCTTACCTAATAGAGAAAATAGTCGTCCTATGGCATATTCTCAAGCCGCGCTACGCTGGCTAGAACCGGGTTCAATTAGCTTATCGGATTTAAACCAACTGCAACCGCAATGGGTGGCGGCAATATTACCAACACTGTGGCAGGAATTGGTCAAAAGTGGCAAGCGATCGCCTGAAGTCGAACCCACGATTCCGATGATGTTGCAAGAGATTGGACATTGGTTAGTACAGCCTCTGGATTTGACTGGGAACGATGAACCGGAAGCTGTTTTAACCCTGTATGAGGATCTATCGAGTACCAATCAAACCCTGAATATCAAACGCCCAGATACGAACACCCAGGAGTATAAACCCCGGACATTAATATTTTCAGATAAGGGGGTGTTACTCTACAGTGAATTTTCCACCCATGGGAGTACATCACTGACTGCGATCGCGGATTTGGGGGATGGGGGAACAACGGCGTTAGTCCTGGCAGGTGATAATAAATACAGCCTTAAACGTTGGTCAGATCAGCGGAAACGTTTTGAGTAAAGGCAGATTGATCATCTTTAGGACTTACGCAAAGGCTCTAGATGTAGGGTGTGTTAGCGTAGCGTAACGCACCTTAACCTATTTGGCACAATAAAACATAACCAAGATTATTACCCCTCTATGACGACTACCGTACAAAACGCCAATCATCAAGAGTTAGTCGGCTTAATCTGGAGTATCGCCGATAAGCTGCGAGGTCCCTACCGCCCCCCTCAATACCGTCAGGTGATGTTACCGATGATTGTGCTGCGTCGTCTTGATTCTGTCCTAGAACCCACTAAGGAAGCGGTTCTTGCAGCCAAGGCTAAGTATGAGAAAGTCCTAGAGGGGGAGGCGTTTGAGAAGGCGATCGCGAAAGTTGCGATCGGGGGGAATCGCCAACAGCCTTTATATAACCTTAGCGAGTTTACGTTTAAGAAGCTGCTGGGGGATTCCGAAGGGTTAGCCGATAACCTAAGAGCCTATATTAATGGCTTTTCTCCCCTGGCGCGGGACATCTTCGATAAGTTTGACTTTGATAAGCAGATTCAGAAACTCGATGAAGCCAATCGCCTCTATGAAGTGATGCATGCGATCGCGAGTCCGGAAGTTGATTTATCTCCGGCGCATCTCTCCAACTTGCAAATGGGGTATTTGTTTGAGGAGTTGGTGAGGAAGTTTAACGAACAGGCAAACGAAGAAGCCGGAGACCACTTTACCCCCCGTGAAGTGATTCGCCTGATGGTTAATTTGGTCTTCTGTGAGGAAGAAGATGTCTTTCAAAAAGGGATTTACCGCACCGTCTATGACCCTACAGCAGGGACAGGGGGAATGTTATCGGTAGCCGAGGAATATATTAAACGGCAAAACCCGGAAGCAAACTTGGCATTATTTGGGCAGGAATATAACCCGGAGTCCTACGCGATTTGTTGTTCTGACCTGCTGATTAAAGATGAACCGATTAACAACATTATCTATGGGGACACATTAGGACTCAAAGACGCCAAGCAAAAGAGCAATAACTTTTTTCCCCACGATGGTCATAGTGATAAGAAGTTTCACTATATGTTTGCTAATCCGCCCTTTGGGGTGGAGTGGAAACCGGAAAAGGATTTCATTGATGATGAATATGCGAAATTAGGCTTTAAGGGTCGTTTTGGCGCAGGTTTACCCCGGATTAATGATGGGTCGCTGTTGTTTCTACAACACATGATTTCTAAGATGTATTCTGCACCGGAGGCGGGGGGAGATGGGTCGCGCATTGCCATTGTTTTTAATGGTTCACCTTTATTTACGGGGGATGCGGGGAGTGGGGAGAGTAATATTCGCCGTTGGATTATTGAAAATGACTGGCTGGATGCGGTGGTGGCGTTACCGGATCAGATGTTTTATAACACGGGAATTTTTACTTATATCTGGTTGGTGACGAATAAGAAAGCACCTCACCGCAAAGGAAAGGTTCAATTGATTGATGGGACGCACCATTATCAGAAGATGAAAAAGAGTTTGGGGAATAAGCGAAATGAGCTATCCTCTGACCAGATTGCGGAACTGGTGCGACTCTATGGGGATTACAAACACAATGGCACAAGCGAGGTGCAGATAGAGGGGGAAAGCCAAGACCGGATTTGCTCGAAGATTTTTGATAATCGCGAGTTTGGTTTTCTTAAGATTACCGTAGAACGTCCCTTGCGGCTGAATTTCCAAGCCAGTGATGAACGCTTGGCGCGACTGTGGGAACAAACGGCATTTGAGAAGTTGGCAACGAGTAAGAAGCGCAAAGACGAGACGGCGAAGCAGCTTGAAATCGAGATGGGGCAAGATTTACAAAGGGAGATTATTGCTGCATTATATTGCCTGGATGGGAATAAACTCTATTTGTCCCGTGGGATGTTTGTTAAGGACATGGAGAAGGTCTTAAAACAAGCCGGGTTAAAGCTGAAAAGTCCAGTAAAAAAGGCGATTTTAGCCGCTTTAGGAGAAACTGACTCCGAAGCGGAAGTCTGTCGGGATAGCAAGGGAAACATTGAACCGGATAGCAGTCTACGGGATACGGAGATTGTGCCATTACCGGAGAATATTTCTTTACCCTTACCCTTGGATTATGATGGGACAACGGGATTAGATGAGTTAAATGAATTAGTGAAAGCGCATTGCTTGGCGTATCTGGAGGCGGAGGTGTTACCCCATGTTCCCGATGCTTGGATTGATTTTGATAAAACAAAGGTGGGGTATGAGATTCCCTTGAATCGGCATTTTTATGTGTATCAGCCTCCCCGTTCCTTGGCGGCGATTGAAAGTGATATTAAGTCTTTAGAGAGGGATATTATGGCGATGTTGGGGGAAGTTGTGTAACATTGGTGGTGACTTAAGGTAGAAAACCAGTGCTGGTAAGGTTTTAAGTTGTGTCTATCTACTCCTCGACATTTCCCCCTCATCCCCTAACCCCTTCTCCCAACCCCCCTCGTTCCCCCCTACCCCCCTCGTTCCCCCCTACCCCCCTCGTTCCCCCCTACAAGAGGGGGGATGACAGAGGATACTTCGTTTTTGTTGCACGGGGGATGACAGAGGATACTTCGTTTTTGTTGCAGGGGGGATGGCAGCGGATGCTTCGCTTTTGTTGCACGGGAGAAGGGGAACATGATTCTCTTACTCCCCTCTTGCTCCCCTCTCCCAAGCTTGGGAGAGGGGCTGGGGGTGAGGGCTGGCGTGGGTGAGGGGTTTAACTTCAGTTGATATGGATGGTTGTGTAATGGGTCAGTTAAAAAAATCAAAGGGAGACTAACATTATGCAGGTGACGGTTAATTTACCAGATAAGTTAACGGCAAAGGTACAAGATAAATGGGAAAATTTGCCGCAATAAATTCTCCGTAAATTATCCATTGAGAAAAGGAGGAAAATTAATGGCTTTAATCATTTCAGATGAACAGTTGGAAACTATCGAAATTCCGGCTGAGGTGCAGCAAAAAGCGTTACAAAAAGCTAAGGAGGGCTATGTCATGATTTTACTAGAAGCCGGGGAGATTACCAGTAGTCGGGCAGGAAAAATTCTAGGGGTTTCTCGTTTGGACGTTATAGAAATGATGAAAAAATGGGATATTTCCATTTTTGATGATTCTCAAAATTTGGAAGAGTTAGCCCAAGAAGTTGACCGAGCAGAGTTAATGTTAGAGTAACAGGACTCTTGAATGATTATTGTTTCTGACACAACCCCAATTAGTGAGTTAGCCAAAGTAGGCTATCTAGATTTACTACCTCAGCTTTTCAATCAAGTCATCATTCCCCAGGGAGTGTTTTATGAATTACAAAAGGGGGAACATCCAGCAACTCAATTAGTCAAAAATTTATCTTGGCTAGAAGTGATAGAAGTAAACAATAAACAACTTGTTGAGGATTTACAGAAGTCATCAAAGCTAGATTTAGGAGAGTCTGAAGCTATCGCTTTAGCAGAAGAGATGGAAGCGAGTCAGTTATTGATAGATGAAAAAGCAGCGAGAAAAGTTGCTTTAGCCAGGAAGTTACATTTAATTGGGACGATGGGCATTCTGCTGTTAGCCAAGCGTCGAGGTTTGTTAGATAATGTTACTGAAGTTCTCGATCAATTGCGGAAACAGGGAACAAGAATTTCAGCTCGTCTCTATGTTCAAGTGTTGACTTTGGCTAAGGAAGGAGAGAATTGGGAGGACGATTAATGGGACAGTATCAGGGGTATGAAAAGTACAAGGATTCTGGTGTTGAGTGGTTGGGGGAGATTCCTGAAAGTTGGAAAGTTCAAAGAGTAAAATTTATTGGTGATATCAAGTATGGATTAGGTGAACCACCAGAACAATTAGAGGACGGCTTACCAATTATTAGAGCAACTGATATTTATAGAGGCATTATTGATGGATCTAAAGTTCAACGAGTTAACCCTGATAAAGTTCCTTGGTCAAGAGATCCAGAACTAAAAACTGGAGATATCTTAGTAGTTAGAAGTGGAGCTTATACTGGGGATTCTGCCATCATTCCTGACGAATGGGCTGGATCAATAGCGGGCTACGACATGGTATTAACTCCTACTAAGGCTCATCCAAAATATGTTGCATGGAATTTACTTGGTAGGCACGTCTTAGAAGGGCAATTATATTTAGCAAAAAGTAGGGCTGCTCAACCTCACTTAAATGCTGAAGAATTAGGTAATACAATACTGGCAATTCCGCCACTGGAAGAACAGAATACGATCGCGCAATTTCTCGACTACAAAACCAGCCAAATAGATGCCCTGATTGCCAAAAAAGAAGCCCTCCTCGAAAAACTCGACGAAAAACGCACCGCCCTCATCAGCCACGCTGTCACCAAAGGGCTCGATCCAACCGTCCCCATGAAAGATTCTGGCATCGAGTGGCTAGGGGATATCCCTGCACATTGGGAGGTAAAAAAACTGCGTTACGTTGGATCTTGTCAAAATGGAGTAAGCAAAGGCGGTGATTATTTTGGATCTGGTTATCCTTTTGTCAATTACACTGATGTTTATGCCAATCCAGAATTACCTAAAGAAGTAAATGGATTAGCTCAATCTACAGAGGAAGATAGGATAAATTATTCAGTTAAAGCAGGAGATATCTTTTTTACAAGAACATCAGAAACCATTGAAGAAATAGGTATTACATCAACTTGTTTACAGTCTATAAAAAATGCAATATTTTCCGGTTTTCTGATTAGAGTTAGACCCTTTGACAATTCACTATTTCCAGCGTTTTCAAAATATTACTTTAGATCTCAAAGACATAGACTGTTCTTTGTGAAAGAGATGAATCTTGTTACTAGAGCCTCGCTAAGTCAAGATCTTTTGAAAAGATTACCAGTTTTACTACCTCCCTTTGAAGAGCAAAAAGCGATAGCTCAAAACCTTGCTCGAAGAACCGGAGAAATCGACCAACAAAAAGCAAAAATTCAACAAGCCATTGACCTCCTAAAAGAATACCGCACCGCCCTAATAACCAACGCCGTCACAGGCAAAATCGACATTCGCCAAGTCCCCATTCCCCAACCCTAGAAACCCCCATGAACACCGAATATCGCGTTAAACTCATCCAACAAGGAAACACCCAAACCCTACCCATTCCCCCAGAACTTAACCTAGACGCCAAAGACGTTACCATCCGTCAAGAAAATGGCAAACTGATTGTCGAACCCTATCAAAAGAAATCCCTTCTTGAAGTTTTCTCCACCCTCGAACCCTTAGATGAAGAATTCCCCGATATTGACGCAGGATTATTACCCCTAGATGATATCGAAGTTTAACCTACTTTATTCATTAAAAACCATGACTCAAATCACCCTATCCGACCTCCCTGAATCCCTCCAAACCCTACTCACCCAAGCCATCCAAACAGGTGAACCCCTCACCATTACCCAAAATAATCAACCCCTTGCCATTATTTCCCCGATTAAAAAAAGTAAACGCCCAGCCTTTGGCTCCGCAAAAGATAGCGGTAAAATTATCAAAGATATTGTAGAATCCCAGCCCTATGACTATCAAAGCCAGACCTTTAAAGACCTCTTAGACCAGGTTGAACCCGTCCCCCCAGACTTTGAGCCTGACCAAGTAAAAGCCGAATACTTAGCCGAAAAATATAACCTGTGAAAGTTCTGCTCGATACCAATCTCATTCTTGACTATGCTCTTAAGCGTGAACCCTTTAGTAAACTCGCTGACCAAATTTTTATTCTCATCGAACAAAAGCGGCTTGAGGGCTATGTTAGTGCATCTACCTTTACTGACCTTTTCTACATTCTCAGAAAATCTAGAGGCAAAGATTGGACACTCCAATTTTTAGCTCGACTTGTCCGACTCTGCCAAATTGCTACCGTCGATGCCAATACTGTCAAAACCGCTTTGGCTGAACATTACAAAGATTTTGAAGATGATATACAGTATTATGCCGCCAGTCAAACTCGGTTAGAAGGAATTGTGACTCGCAACCCGACTGATTTCCCTGAAAAAAATTTACGCATTCTCACCCCAGAACAGTTACTTCAAGAACTCAGAGAGAACCAGTAATTTACCATGCACCAAGAAAAAGACTTTGAAAACATCATCGAACAAGAACTCCTCAACC
>NZ_JBKHHI010000261.1:0-9337 GCF_046539235.1 Coleofasciculus sp. | reverse complement strand
GAGGATGCGGGAGCTTCTGTTGCACGGGGGAAGCCAGAGGATGCGGGAGCTTTTTATTCCATGGGGGAGACCAGAGGATGCGGGAGCTTTTTGTTCCATGGGGGAGACCAAAGGATGCGGGAGCTTTTTTTGCTTATGGGATGCGAGGGGGATCGACAATGTACCGCATAGCAGAGCAAACTGCTGTAAGTCAATCTAATCACATGAAAAGGTTATTGATTACAGGTGTTAGTGGATTTTTGGGTTGGCATACTTGCCAGTTGTCAAAACGAGAATGGAATGTCTATGGAACTTGCCTTTCTAAATCTGTCAATAGTCCAGATATAAACATACGAAAAATTGATTTAACCCATTTTCAGGAAGTTAAGCAGATTTTCCAAACTATTAAACCCGACGCGGTTATTCATACAGCTGCTCAATCTAGCCCCAATTTTTGCCAAATGCACCCCCAGGAAACGGAAGTAATAAATGTTATAGCATCTGGTAATATCGCGGGACTTTGTGCGGATTATGGTATTCCTTGTGTATTTACATCTACTGACTTGGTATTCAATGGTTTAAATCCACCCTATCGGGAAACTGATCCGGTTTCGCCAATTAGTTATTATGGAGAGCAAAAAGTTAGGGCTGAGACTCTGATGTTAACTCGCTATCCTCAGACAGCCATTTGTAGAATGCCGTTAATGTTTGGTCAGGCGACACCAACGGCGAACAGCTTTATTCAGCCATTTATTGAAACGTTACAAGCAGGAAACGAGTTAAAGCTATTTATTGATGAATTTCGCACACCTGTGAGTGGAACTACCGCCGCTAAAGGGTTATTGTTAGCCCTCGATAATATTCAAGGCTACCTGCATCTGGGAGGAAAAGAGCGGATATCACGTTATGAATTTGGGTGTCTGCTGGTTGATGTGTTACGATTACCCAAAGCTGGATTAAAATCTTGTCGCCAAGCTGATGTAAAAATGGCAGCGCCACGACCTCCAGATGTTTCCTTGGATAGTTCCAAAGCATTTGCGTTAGGATATAATCCTTTACCCTTGCAAGAAGAATTAGAGGCATTACGGGGGAGCCTTATCTGATATGCCCATACCATATACTGTAAGGACGCCAAGCTGACATCTGTGTCAACTTCTCAACAATCTCCAATACCTTGAGACAGACCCCTCCCTAACCCTCCCCTTGCCAAGGGGAGGGAACTCAACTGGCTTTAGTTTCGCCCTTATTCGTTGACTTTATTCTTCTTTCTTGAGTGTTCTTGCTTGAGTACGACTCCAAAGCCTAATGCGACGGTAGAACCCAAGAGTGTGAGAGGTTCAGGAACACGGGCAACTGCAGTAGCTTTGTAGGAGACAGAGTCAGTTAAATTTCCATTTGTCAAAGTGGCTGGTCCGCTTACCATACCACCAATTTCCTGGGGAAGTGGCAGTATGTCAAACAGAGTGAGACTCTCAGAAGAAGTGCTGAACAGAATATTGGTTTGGGAGCCATCAGTGACAAATTCCCCTTGATTAAATTGGATATTCCCCAACTTTAGAGAAACTGATTCAATTGCATCCATTGAATCGTTCGTGGTGAAGGAACCTGCCGCTGCGTTTATTGTTGTTGAACCACCCAATATTCCTGATTCAACTTCTATGCCCTGAATTTGTAGATCAAATTTTATTAAAGCGGCTGTAGCCGGGGATACATTGACCATCGTTACGGTAGCGGCAGTGGTAGCAACCGTTAAGGCAGACAGCCACGGTGAGTAGCTAAATTTCATAAATTGGAAACCCTGTAGGAAGTGAAACAACTGTGACAATTAAATAACTAAATAAAGGAATCTTTCCTCTATCTGTAGGAGTATTTATAATACTATACTCATTTGTATTTGTAAAGTCAATTTCATCTATTATTCTTAATATAAATATAAGTAATAATTTCAATATCACATTGGTTTTGTATTGTAAGTTACATTTAATATCTATAACTAGAACTAGCAATTATATGCCAGAAACAGGACGTATGATTAGGATCTTTAACTCGATTAACTAACAAAATTCATGTATAGGTATTTATTCAGTGAGAGGATAGGGTCATAATTTCTACAGGTATTCGGAAGATGATTTTGGCGAAGTGAGATAAGCCAAACTTAAATTTAAGCGATCGCGGCAACTCTTGCCAGGAAACTGGCACAAAGCCAAAGCGCCTGTAGAACTGGGCTAGGCGCGTCCCTAAGCATTCCAGATAGAGGGGGTGGCTGGCTTGGTGAATCAGATGCTGCGTCAGCAACGTTCCCAAACCGCGATCGCGCCACTCTGGGGCGACAACCAAACTGCCCAACTCTTGGGCGTCAGCAAACTGGCGTAACTGTCCACATGCTACCACCTTTCCCTGACATTCAATCACCCAGAATTGCTGCCATCGTAACTGAGTCGGATCAAGTTTTGCCCCCAGTACCAATCGGAAAATCGCGCCCCGATCCCCAGAAGAGGCGCGTCGGAGGGTACAGTTGGCGGGTAGAGACGGCTGACTTGTATGCATGTAGGATGATTTAAGGTGCGATCGCTGATTTTAATGGTTCGAGAGTACCCGAAACCTGATACATTTACCGAGTATCGGCTCTTCAATTTTATGGATTGACTATGAAAGTCTTGGTTATTGGTGGCGATGGTTATTGTGGGTGGGCAACCGCCCTGCATCTATCCAAAAAAGGATACGACGTCGGGATTATGGATAACCTGGTGCGCCGTCACTGGGATATGAAACTGGGTGTAGAAACCCTGACGCCAATTGCACCGATTCAACACCGTATCCAGCGTTGGCAGGATCTGACGGGTAAATCCATTGACTTGTTCGTGGGTGATATTACCGACTACGATTTCCTGATTAAATCCCTGCATCAGTTTGAACCGGAGGCAATTGTTCACTTTGGCGAACAACGGTCTGCACCATTCTCGATGATTGACCGCGAACATGCGGTACTGACTCAGGTGAATAATGTCGTAGGGACATTAAATATTCTCTACGCCATGCGACAAGACTTCCCCGATTGCCATTTGGTCAAACTGGGGACGATGGGTGAATACGGAACGCCGAATATCGATATCGAAGAAGGCTATATCACCATCGAACATAATGGGCGCAAAGATACCTTACCCTATCCCAAACAGCCTGGTAGCTTCTACCACCTGAGCAAAGTCCACGATAGCCATAATATCCACTTTGCTTGTAAGATTTGGGGACTAAGGGCAACGGATCTGAATCAGGGCGTTGTTTATGGTGTCTTAACCGAAGAAACGGGTATGGATGAGATGCTGATTAACCGCCTCGACTACGATGGCGTTTTCGGTACTGCCTTAAACCGATTCTGTATCCAGGCGGCGGTGGGTCATCCCTTAACGGTATACGGTAAAGGGGGACAAACCCGGGGCTTCTTAGATATTCGGGATACGGTGCGTTGTGTCGAACTCGCGATCGCGAATCCGGCTGATCCGGGTCAATTCCGTGTATTTAACCAGTTCACGGAAATGTTCAGCGTGGGCGACTTAGCCGTGATGGTGAAAAATGCTGGAACCCATTTAGATATCGATGTGGACATTCAGCACTTGGATAACCCACGAGTTGAGTTAGAACAGCATTATTTCTACGCCAAAAACACTTGCCTGTTAAGTTTAGGACTCCAACCCCATTACCTCTCTGATTCACTGATCGATTCCTTACTTAACTTTGCCAGCAAGTACAAGCACCGTGTAGATGAAAAACAAATCTTACCCAAGGTGTCTTGGCGGCGATAACGCTCTAAATTATCGGTTCAGGATTCAGGACGACGGTAGGGAAGAAATAAAAGTTAAACCGGAAAAAATAGGGGTTACGGTGGTTTATATTCCCGTTTTTTCAACCCAACTCGGTCTAGAAGAGTCCAGAATAATCACTGAACCGATGCTCTCGGTAAGAGGAACTAGAAAATCTCGGTTTCCTCTTACCCCATCCCATGTTTCGATGGAATAGCTAGAGTTTCATAGCTTGTCATGATGATGATAAAATCTGCAATTCTTCTTGTGTTTGTCGTCTTACCCGGTTTCGCTGCATCGGTTCTCAGTGCCTATTATCTTTTCCCAGAATGGGTAGCATTAGAGCGTCACCAAAGATATTATCAACAGTTGTCTCAATCTCCATCTTCGACAATGCGGGATTTATCCATTGCCCAAGCCGCAGAAAATAGACATCGAATTAACTGTTTTGCTGAAGGTGTGGGCGTTTTACTAGGGGGAATTATCGCCGCCATTGGTATTCATGGACTCTGTACCTTACCGCCCAAAAACGCTGAAGATCCTTAGTTGTTCTAACTGTCGCCATCAAGGTGAGAATGAATGGTACTAAAATTTTGGCTGGTGGGTTTCGACTTCGCTCAACCCACCCTACGGTATATAAGGATTTCGGCGATCCAAAAAGGTTGATTTTAGTGCCATTGAGGTTAGGACAGATATAATGGCTGAGACCCTATACCAGTAACAACCCTCCTACCTTCTGCCTCCTGCCTCCTACCGTTTGCAATACCACTCCGCACACAGTCACACGATTATGCGAATTGCCTTATTCACTGAAACCTTTTTGCCTAAAGTTGATGGGATTGTTACTCGACTGCGGCACACGGTTGATCATTTACAACGCAATGGTGACCAGGTTCTGGTAATCTGCCCAGATGGGGGACTCACAGAACACAAAGGTGCCAAAATTTATGGCGTTTCGGCTTTTCCATTACCTTTATATCCCGAACTCAAACTGGCATTACCTCGACCCGCGATTGGCATAGCGTTAGCCGAATTTAAGCCGGATGTAATTCATGTGGTGAACCCGGCGGTATTAGGGTTAGGGGGACTCTATTATGCTAAAGCGATGCAAATTCCTTTAATCGCGTCCTATCATACTCATTTACCCCAGTATCTTCAGCATTATGGGTTAGGGATGTTAGAACCGGTGATGTGGGAATTAATTAAAGCAAATCACAACCAAGCCCAGCTTAATTTATGTACCTCGACGGCGATGGTTGAGGAATTGAGAGGGCGGGGGATTCAACACTTGGATTTGTGGCAACGGGGGGTGGATACAGAGACATTTCGTCCCAGTTTAGCGTCTGAGGACATGCGATCGCACTTGTCTCAAGGACACCCGGAAAGTCCCTTGCTGCTTTATGTGGGGCGGTTGTCGGCGGAAAAGGAGATTGACCGGATTAAACCTGTTCTGGAATCGATTCCCGGTGCGCGTTTGGCATTAGTGGGAGATGGACCCCATCGCAGCGCCCTAGAAAAACATTTTGCCGGAACCCCTACCCATTTTGTCGGGTATCTGACAGGTGAAGCCTTAGGTTCTGCCTTTGCGTCGGCGGATGCGTTTATTTTCCCCTCCCGTACTGAAACCTTGGGATTAGTTTTACTTGAAGCGATGGCGGCGGGGTGTCCCGTTGTGGCGGCGCGTTCTGGGGGAATTCCAGATATCGTCACCGATGGGGTGAACGGCTACCTGTTTGATCCCAGGGATGAACAAGGCGCGATCGCAGCAACTCAACGTCTGTTCCAGGAACAAACTGAACGGGAAATCTTACGCCAAAACGCTAGGGCGGAAGCGGAACGCTGGAGTTGGTCAGCCGCTACCCGACAGTTACAACAATATTATCAGGGCGTGGTGTTGTCGCGATCGCTCTTACCTGCGGCTTAATTTAGGATATTGATTAGGGCATGATATTGATTAGGACACGATATTGATTAGGACACGATATTGATTAGGGCACGATATTATCGTGCCCCTACCGCATCAATATCAATGATCCCTAAACTGTTGTAGGGGCGACCCGCTTGCATTAATTAACAATTCCATTCCATTCAAGTTGATCGGGTCGCCCTTTCCTCGGCGTTAAGCCATCACGCATTTAAATTAGGAATGGCTAGCGAGCAAGATGCAAAGCCTGCGGCATGGCTTCGCTAAAGCCTGCGGCATGGCTTCGCTAAACACACTACAAGGATTGCGTAACAGGTGATACTTCAACCTTAGAAGATCGCAGCGTCCTAGACAAATTACGGGGCGGCGCTTAATCCGGAGGAGCTTGTAGAGACGTAGCATGCTACGTCTGGGAGCAGGTGAGATTGTAGCTGATCAATGTAGGTAGGGGCGCAAAGCTTGCGCCCTGACTGACGTTGACCCATGAAACCTATTCGCTCAAGCGATCGCCTTCTACAATGAAAGCATCAGACCAAATTTGAGGAGAAAGTCATGGCAGCAGAGCGAGAATTTGATGATGCTCTACATGAAGCTGGCGTAGAGGCAGCTAAGGTACTGAAAGAGTTTCTCAAGAAGCCACCGGAAGGAAGCGCTGAAAACGACGCTAACATGGTCAAAGTAAAAGTTGCGCTTCAGGTACTAGCGATCGCTAATGATCTACCTACTCCCCCATTTTTTATCGACCAGAGCAATTAATCTTAAAATAGCGGGAAATTAGAATGGATAGACGTTCTGTCGGAATGTCTCTACTTTTTTCCCGCCACACTTCGTAGATGTGAAGATAGCGGCGGGAATGTAAAATCTAGCTTCAGCGACTTTTGCGGTAAGGAATGTCAGAATTGCTTAGGTTTTGTTGAATTGGTTCGTAGTAACGGCAAGACTGACAAGGACCCTCTGGATTAACAGCACAACGCACAAGTTCAGAATTCGCATTATATTCACAACTCGCATCGCCAAGCACCCAGCGCCCATCGACCAAACTTTTCTCCGTCGGGCGCGGAGCCGATTGGACGTACAGGGCAATTTTGTGCAAGCGGTAACGCCCAGATTTTAGAAGATAGCGATGGCGACGCTCTAAGACAGCGTAGGTTTGACCGTTATAGTCAAGATAATTACCCGGTTGGGGAGTCCAATTTAATCGGATATTACCCAGACTCTGACGCGATTGCGTCAGGATTAGCTCTGCGGGAAGAGAATCTGGCTCCATAGTGATAGGTGTGATGATGACTACACTTGGATGGTATCGCAATCAACCCAATCTCTTTGTCATTAGTCATTTGTCATACTCGCTTTCCTTGAGAAGCAAGCTACATCATTTGCTCCCCTACACCTGTGTACCTCTGCTTATATGGGGTGTGGGGTCTGACCCATATCCCTCAAATGGTTAGGATGGTTCATATTGGATAAAAGTGTTGATTCAATCCAACGATGAAAATTTCAGTGAGACTTATACCTGGTGCGCTATCTGATTTATTCGCTCAAGCTAGCAGTTCTGGTAAAATTACGCTCGCTGACCGATACGGATTAATGGCAGCATTGCTAGAAGAATCACTAACTGATGAAGAAAGAGACTCCCTAGAACGATTACTCCGCGCATTTCGCCGAGGGCGGATGAAGGTGGTCGATGAGATTTCTGCACTAGGATAGTAGAGATGTGCCATGGCACGTTTGTCATAAGCATACCCTCGAAGGTTGTGAAGGTGAAGGGTCGATTCTACGGTTTCCCTTTAGCCACTATATTAAGAGTCGATAACGGATCAACAAAACCCGCCCTTATTCATCGCGATCGCTCCCTGACGCCTCAATGACTAGATGCTTCTGCTAGTGTGGGATGCGATGCTAATTGACTTTCGTTGATTGACACTCCCTCGCCAGAGCCGAATATTTTTAGTGGTTATCCTCTGGGCGATCGCTTGTTTGTTGTCGATTCATTTACATCTTTTAATTATAAATTTATTTAAAATATAATTAAGAAAGCTTATAAATTTATTTAGTCCAGCACTTCGTCGTCAACTTTACAAAGGGGTTGCGTCACAATGAACTCGGTGAAGTAGTACCAGAAGAGTATGAAAAGCTGCTTAAAGCGATAGAGAGTGGTAAATCAGAAGCATTTAAGAATGTTTCTACGTAAAATAGAAGCATAAAAACTCTACCATGAATATCTTATTGACTCTGATTGTACAGTTGGCAATTGGAAGCGCGATCGCGTATTTAAGCAAGCCTTTTAGCAGCGCCCTAATCGCTGGCATCATTGGTGCAGTTGCAGGTATCTTTTTTAGTTTCATATTCAACATTGGATTACCTCAACCTGAACTCACTAACTTATTAACTAGCGCGGGTACTGCTAGCTTTTATGCTGCTTTATCTGCCTTCTTAGCAGGTGTGAGATATGAGAAAGATAGTCGGCGGAAAAGAGAAGTCAATCAAGCCAACTCGGAACCTGAAAGGACTTTTCGGCGATAATGATGTTTACAGTTTCGGGAATGAGAGTGTTGCGATCGCATGAGCAAAATCTTGAATATAGCTTACTACTTAGGCAATTAGAGAGCGATCGCAGAAGTTAGATTTATTTACCTGATCAGGTTAAGATTGCAGGACGCTCGCGCCCCCAAGTTCGCCGCGAAATTCTTAACGCTCAACCCATTCCGGCTGCAATTCTTCAAAAATGGTGATAAAATCTCCTTCACCCATCTTTAACCCCCTCAAAATCATCGGAAATTCAATGGTTCTCTATCGAGAGATAGATGAAAAATTGGAATGGGTGATGCTAGCATTTTGAACAACTCATATCATAATACGGCTGAATCAAGCAACTTTTTTAGCTGAGATTACTAGCCGTTAATCAGCTTGAGCAGAATAATCTGAATAGCTGAAACATCTATCTATATATAGTAGAGCTAATGCCAGTCTATTAAATAGCAGCCGCCTGAGTCGAGTGGGCAATATCGATCTAGCTTTTGTAAATAGCACTCTTGATATTGATATAACTATTTAGTCAGGACACTCCTAAAGAACTCAGCATAGCATTTGGTATGCCAAGTTTTAACCAGTCCTTACAGGCAGCCTAAAAGCTGAATATTTAGATATTAAAGGAATAAAGATGACTCTACACAAGGGAAAATTACAAAATCAGTATACAACGGTGAATGGTTTATCCATGTTCGCCCGCGTGTTTGCAGAGGATTTACCAGAAGATGCGCCTGTGGTGATTTTGGTGCATGGGTTGGTCTTAGCCAGTCGCTACATGATTCCCACCGCGGAGTTATTGGCATCTAAATATCGCGTGTACGTGCCGGACTTTCCTGGATATGGGGACAGTGACAAACCCGACGAAGCACTGGAGTTACCCCAATTAGCCGATGTTTTATGTCAATGGATGGATGCAGTCGGCATTAAACAAGCTATTATGCTGGGTAATTCCTTCGGATGCCAAATTATTGCCGAATTTGCGATCCGCCATAGCGATCGCCTTTTCGCCGCAATTCTGCAAGCCCCTACCATCGACCCCCGCGCCCGCAATTTACCAGAACAGTTGTGGCGTTTTGCTCTCAATGCACCCTATGAAAAGGCTTCTCAA
>NZ_JBKHHI010000260.1:0-9389 GCF_046539235.1 Coleofasciculus sp. | reverse complement strand
AAATATTTTGCTTTTATTGTGGTATATTTTTTGAAAATGAAAACCCCCTGCTTTTTAAGGGGGACGGGAGGGGGATCGAACAAGGGAAGAGGGGGATCGAACAAGGGGGGATCTCTTATTAAGTAAGGGTTTCAGCCTTAAGTTGACACGGGCGCACGTCGGTGCGCCCCTAAGAATATTTATCTGATATCATAACCTTCGCTCAACTCTCAGCATCCGCTGATAAGATAACCATCCGGCTATTACCATAATTAAGGCAAATACGCCCAAAAACCAAAAATGCTCCCGAATATCCGCCAATCCCGCGCCATTTGCCCAAACACCCAGCAGCGCTTCGTTGATATGGTAAATCGGGTTAAATTGGGCGATGTCTAGCAAGGTGTCGGGGAACAGGGATGTGGGTAAAAATGCACCCCCTAAAATTAACAGAGGTACGCCAAACGCCGCAACCAAGGCGTTTACATCCTCCGTGCGACGGGCAAATTGGGTACCCAAGATGAATCCCACTCCCACATACGCCATAATACTCAGTAGAATAATCAAGACGCCTAAAACTAGAGACCCCTGAAACTTAGCACCCCAACATGCTGCGATCGCATAAACCAAAACCGCTTGACCCCCAGCAATGGCGCTATGGGCGCAAAAGATACCTAGAAAATAGGATATGCCACTTAACGGAGAGATGAACAGACGTTTAAGGGTTTGCTGTTCCCGTTCTCCCACCACCGTCGCTACCGTACCTCCCAGACAGCTAAAAAATAAAGCAGCACCAGCCAACGTCGAGGGGGCGGCATTTTCAAAGGCTTGCGCCATCGACAATTGGGCGCGTTCTGCCAAAATATAACCGTTGAGTAATAATACTGAAATGGGGAAAATTCCCCAAAACACCAAACTGCGGCGTCTGCGCCCCAGTTCAATTAAAATGCGCTGGGCTACAGCAAATGTTTCATGCCAATAGTTCATTTGAATTGTCTCTAGGGGCGGGTTTCATTATTATCCTCTCTAAATGCGAGAACTAACCTTTCAGTGTCATCAGTGTGTGTGACTAACCTCTCACCTCCCTACCCCCATCTCTCCAATAAATCCGTGAAATCAGTGTTTTAAACAATGACCAATGACAAATTAAACAGATTCTACCTTTCCCGACGCACCGCCCTAAAACTGATTGGCGTCGCCGGAGTCGGTAGTCTGATCGGATATTCTCGCTGGGCGAAACCGCAACCGACGGTTATTCAACCAGATACCCTGGATTTACCCCGAAACCTGACTCAGCCTAAATCTGTGGTGGTTGTGGGTGCGGGATTGGCGGGGCTTAGTTGTGCGTATGAGTTGAGTCAACGCGGCTTTGATGTCACCTTATTAGAACGATCGCCTCAACTCGGAGGTAAGATTGCGAGTTGGCAAATTCAGGTGGGTGATCACGCCCTGCGGATGGAACATGGATTCCATGGCTTTTTCCCGCATTATTATAATTTGAATCGGTTGGTGGCTGAGTTGGATATCCAGGATCACTTCCGTTCCCTGGAATTTTACTCCGTGGTTTTTCGGGATAATCAGTATCAGCCAGAAGTCTTTCGCCCTAGTCGTTCTGCTTTTCCCTGGAATGTGGTAGATTTAGCGATCGCGTCCTCAAATCGCTGGCGTTGGGGGATTAATCTGACCAAGTTGAAACATTGGCAGGTATTCCGGGAAATTGGCGGTTTCCAAATCCCCGATAGTTTCCAGCGTTTGGATCAATTATCGGTTGCGGATTGGGTAAAAGGTGAGTTTCCCCAAGGGCTTTATGATCTGTATTTTTTACCCTTTGCTAAATCCAGTCTGAATGCGCCGGATGTGTTGAGTGTGGGCGAATTAATGCAGTTTTTCCACTTTTATTTTTTTGGCAATCCGGAGGGATTGGCGTTTAATGGGACACGCCAGGATATGGGTAGGAGTTTAGTTGAACCGATTGCCCAAGCGATTCAAAATCAGCAGGGAAGGATTGTTACGGAAGCCACAGTGAGTCAGATTCAGTGGCAAGATGGGCAGATTTATTCGATTAGTTATCAACAGGGAAATACTCAACCCTCGGTGCCGTTTTGGGTGAAGCGGAATCGCAGGATAGCAACTGATGAATCCGAGAAGACTGTGGACTATTACGGCGCTGGGGATGCTATGTTTGCCTTGTTTCCAGAGGAGAATCAAGCCATTTCTCTAACCTGTACCCATCAAGGCTGTACGGTACAACGCCAAGGGGATGGTCAGTTTATTTGTCCCTGTCATGGGGCGGTTTATAATTCCCAAGGGCAGGTGATTGCCGGACCCGCAAAACGGGATTTACCCCGGTTTAAACTGATGCAAAGCAGTGAGGATGAGGTGCAACTGGTGGGAATTCCTAACCCAGATTTGCCCCAGGTAGCCACAGAAACGATTCAGGCGGATTATTATGTCTTTGCCACTGATGTTCCCGGTGTCCAACATTTGTTTAAATTGGCACAAGGAGATGTGAATTCCCAGGTGTTTCAGCAGGTGGAACAATTAGCCGTGGCTGATCCTTTTGCGGTTGCCCGATTTTGGTTTGACCGGGATTTTGCTTGGCAACATAGTAATTTTACCTCCCTTTCTGGCTATCGTCTCACCGATAGTATTACTTTGTATCATCGCATCCAAGATGATTATATTCAGTGGCATGAAAAGACGGGGGGAAGTGTGGTAGAATTACATGCTTACTGTTATAAAGAAGACGAGTTTCCCAATCAGCAGGTTCTGTTAACCACTTTTGCACAGGAACTCTATGAAATAGTGCCAGAATTACAAACGGCGACGATGTTACATCGGGAGTTAGTGAATCAGAAAAACTTCTCCGGTTATCCGCCGGGGAGTTATAGTGAACGCCCAGAAACCTATTCAGGTGTGGCGAATCTATTTTTTGCTGGAGACTGGGTAAAAATGCCCTTTCCCTGTGGCTTAATGGAACGGGCGGTAAGTAGTGGATTCCTGGCGGCTAATGGGATTATACACCGGGAAGGATTGCAACAGCGATCGCTGTTATCGGTGAATCCAGAAGGAATTTTTTCGATATAATTTGTCTTATGTCAGAAACCCTGGATACACCGTAGGGTGGGCATTGCCCACCAGCCTTAACAATAGTACAGGTAATTGTCGGGGCGGGTTTAGGGCTTCAATCATGAATATTACCGATAACGTATCAACTTGCACCAGCCCTAACTTTCCTAATCCCAATCCCCTATCCCCAATGGAGAGGAACAAGCTATGATTAAAGGTGCGATCGCGAAATTAGGACTGATTACTTTATTAGCAGGAATCTCGCCAACAGTACAGGCGCAGGAATCGCCTCCCTACATTCCCCAGACAGCCGCTGCTTTGGCGCTGCAAGCGGAAGTCCAAGAGTATTTAAATGCAGTAAATCTGGCGCAATTAAATCACTTTCTGGAGTATTCTCAGTTTGCCACAAGTTTAGCTGAGTTAAATTTGGCGGGGTTCCAAGAGACGGAGAATTATCGCTATTTGATGTTACCTGCAAAGAATCCGCTTCAGGGTATGATTATGATTGCCCAAGCCAAAGATCCGAGATTAAAAAGTTATGCAGGGGCGGCTTTTGTGGTGTCGTCGGGTGAGATTCTTAAGGGGATTGGGGGGATTTGTGAAACGAATTTGCCTTCTACGTCTCCGCCTGTGATTCCAACGGCGCCGATGCTTGCTTCAACGGGGATATTATGTCCCTTTGGTTCTCATGCGTTAACGGATTTTGATCGGGACAGAATATTGTAGGGCTTGCTGAATAAGTATTGGGGAGAGGGGGTGAGGGGGAGATGGGGTGAGGGAGGGGTCTGTGTCAAGCCAGTAGTGGCGTGGCACACCTTATTTGGTGCAATAGATTGGGTTCGTAGTGAGGGCTTCAGCCCTCTCCAGATAGGCGTTAGAGAACTAAAGTTCTCACTACAAACAAAGTGAGATAGGGCGGGTTTTGCTGTTCCGTTATTTCAGTGATAGCTGAGTTGAATTCCTAAACCCGCCCCTACAATTCCTACACCCGCCCCTACAATGGTTAAATCTGCCCCGACAATTAAATTATAATTACAATTTAATTATGACTTAGTATGACCAATTTAGACATTCGCCAACTTGCAGTTAATCTCAATCATTGGTATGTTGTTGCCCGTAGCGATGAGGTGAAATCGCAACCCATCGGCGTAACCCTTTGGCATGAAAACATTGTTCTTTTTCGCGATAGTACGGGTGAAATTCATGCCTTAGAAAACCGTTGTCCTCATCGCCAGGTGCAGTTAAGTCATGGTCAAGTTAAGGGAGATTTGTTGGAATGCGCCTATCACGGATGGCAGTTTAAGTCAACGGGTAATTGTGTTTTTGTTCCCTATTTAGCCGAGAATCAAAAATTGCCGAATTGTACAATTCGTGCTTATCCGGTGCGGGAAAAGGATGGGTTTATTTGGCTGTTTCCAGGGGAGGGTGATAGGAACATTCGACAACCGATGGGACTCCCGGAGTGGGAACATCTGAATTATATTGCCACGGTTTCTCGGATTGACTGTAATGCCCATTATTCGTTTCTAATTGAGAATTTGATGGATATGTATCATGGGCATTTGCATCAGGATTGGCAAGCGTGGGCTGATCCGGTTTTGGTGGATATTGATGAAGATGAACATCGGGTGGATGCTCATTATCAGGCAAAGAGTTATTATAAGATTGATAAGATTTGGTCGATTTCTCAATTATTTTTTCCGGCGCTGCGGCGTTTGCATCCGGAACCGTTGGATGTGAGTTATGTTTATCCCCATTGGGTGTCGAGTTTGGGGGAGGATTTTAGGATTTATTGTTTATTGTGTCCGATAAATTTACGGCAGACTCGTGCTTATTTGGTGCATTTTACGTCGCTGAATGCGTTTTGGCGATTGCATAAGTTACCGATTTGGTTCCGGCGGTGGATTAAGGATAGTTTATTTGGTTCGGCGCAGGGGTTGTTGGATGGGTTGGTGCGTCAGGATGTGCAGATGATTGAGGAGGAACAGTTAGCGTATTTGGCGCATCCGCAAGGGAGGGGGTATGAGTTGAATCGGGCGTTGGTGACTGTGCAACGGTTGATGGGTAAGCAGGGCGAATTGTAGGGGCGGGTTTAGGGTTTTAATGGGGAATCTCACCGATAATGTTTGTGGCAAAACCCGCCCTTGGTTAAGGTATGAGTTGAATCGGGCGTTGGTGATTGTGTAACGGTTGATGGGTAAGCAGGGTAATTTGTAGGGGCGGGTTTAGGGATTTATTGGGGAATCTCACCGATAATGTTTGTGGCAAAACCCGCCCTTGGTTAAGGTTTGATGTATATTGTACGTTGGTGGTGTCGGCGTTGCGTTGATGGGCTAAAGCCCACACTACGAACTACGAACTACGAACCTAACGGAAGGGTGACGGTGAAGGTTGTGCCGATGCCGATTTCACTGTGGACGTTGATGGTTCCACCGTGGATTTCGATGGCTTTTTTGACGATGGATAGTCCGAGCCCAGTTCCGGGTACGTTGCTGACGTTTCTCGCCCGGTGGAAGGGGTCAAAGAGTCGGGGGATGTCTTCTCTTGGTATGCCGATTCCTTGATCTTGAATCTGAAAGCATACATTATGATATGGGTGAGTTAGGGTTAGGTTTATCGTGCTATTCGGCTGGGAATAGTTAATTGCATTGGATAATAGGTTGCCTAATATCTGATAGAGGAGTTTTTCATCTAGACAAACGGAATGATTTGTCCCTTGAGAATTAAACTGAATTGTTTTACTGCTACCGGCGATGACTTGATAGTCTTCGACGATGGTTTGGCAGAATTGTTCTATGTCGAGTAAGGTGGGGTTGAGTTCCAGTTTGTCGGCGCTGGCTTTACTAAATATGAGGACATCATCTAAGATTTTGGTTATCCGCCGCACGGCTTTATCGGTTCGGTTGAGTAATTGATTGCATTTGTCTTCGCTTAAGCTGTCGTGAGAACGGGCGAGGAGTTGCGCGGAGACGTAAATCATGTTCAGGGGGGTGCGGAATTCGTGGGAGACGGTTTGGATAAAGCGCGATTTGAGTTCGCTGAATTCTTTTTCGGCTTCTAATTCTCGGCGTAAGTTTTCGACTTGATGGCGATAACTCATGTCCCGAATTAACCAGCGCAATCCGACGATTTGAGATTGGGGGTTGATTATGGCAGAAATGGAAATGTCCGCCGGAAAGGGTTCACTCTGACGCGGTTGCAGGGATAGTTCCCAGTCTCTATACAGTAGGGTGCTGGGAAATTCTGGGCAGGATAAGTTGGTGAGTCGGTTGAGTTGGGTGTGAAAGGTGGGTCTGTTCGCATCGGTGACAAATACGGCGAGGGGTTTGCCGATAAGACGCTTTTTATCTATATTCAACAGGGTGGCGGCGGCTTGGTTGGCATCTTGAACTACTCCGGATGCGGTGGTGATTAGATAGCCGTCGGGGGCGAATTCAAATAACTCTTGATACCGTAGGCGTTCGTCTTCTGTGGCTTGATGCGCTGCTGCAATTTCTTGATTCCGTTCTTGGATTTCTTCGACAGCGACTTGTAATTCTTCTAGGGTGGTGGATAGTTCAGCAACGGTTTCGGCTAGCTGAATTGAGCATTGATTGGGTGAAATGTCAGCTTCAGGTTCAGCCTCTGCTAAGCGCTGCTGGGCTTTTTGAATATGATCGTTAATGGCTTCGGTTAAGGTGTCTGAGGATAAATTCAGTTTTTTTTTGCCGATTGGTTAGTATTCATGGTTTTCTCCATCACATCATCGGTGTCTAGGTTATTCAGATTTTTCTATAGTTAATGCCACATGTTATTGATGATTGCGTTAAAGTTTAAATAAAGGCTATACAGCCTGTTCTGCTTTGGATTATAATATTTTTTAGGATCAGATTCTTCTAACTAGAGGACGATTCAAATTTATCTGGCTATCTCAAAACGGTTGTATCACATTTAGTCGGGACAGGGCTTGCCCTGTCCCGACTCGAATTTTTTTGAGTTTCGGATGGGTAAAGTTACGGTAAATGTAGTGCCAATGTCAATCTGGCTTTGGACAGATATCATCCCTTGATGCAAATCCACGGCTTTTTTGACGATCGCCAGTCCTAAGTCCTAGTCCTGTCCCATGCATTATACCCGTATTCTGGGCGCGATGGAAGGGTTGAAACAGATGATTTTGGTCATTTGGGGGAATACTGATACCGCGATCGCGAATTAATAGTATGGCTTGATTCTCCTCACGATTCAGTTCAAAATCTACGGGATCACCGTTGGGTGAGTATTTCCGGGCATTTGTAAGTAAATTACTCAACATTTGCCGCAACAGTTTGGGGTCATTTATGATTAGTATCTGGGAATTCATCATTTAGACAGGGCGGGTTCAGTGACATTGGGGCGGGCAAAAAACGATAGTCATGAAACCCGCCCCTACACAGAGATGCGATGGGAGAAGCTTCTCTACATTGCACCCCATCACCCCCTCACCCATCGTCTTGATTCACTTCATGTATCAACATAATCGTGCCGTGTAATTGTTCTTCTATCCCTTTCAAGCCGTGGAACGTAACCTGACATTGAATGGATTGACCTCGGCGATTAATCGCATCCACCATGATTGTCTGATGATTTTCCTCGCCCTGAAAACATTTACGGATTGGTTCGCACAACTGATCCACAGGTAAGCCAATATCCAAACTCAGTAGGGATTTGTCTTGTACCTCGTCACTGCGTAGTCCCCAGAATTCCTCAGAATATTCATTCCAACGGATAATCTTAAATTCGTGGTCTACAATAATCACCCCAGCTTGGAAACTTTCCAAAACTGACCCTAAAAACGCATTGGCTTGGTTGACTTCATCCGTTCGCAGCCGCAATTCATCATTCATTGTCCGCAATTCTTCATTGGTAGACTCGAGTTCTTCATTCATTGTCTCCAATTCTTCGTTCGTCGATTGCAGTTCCTCGTTCGTGGTTTCTAACTCCTCGTTCGTGGATTGCAGTTCCTCGTTTGTCGTTTCTAGTTCCTCATTACTCGACTGGAGTTCCTCATTCGCCGTCTCCAGTTCTTGGGTGGACTTTTCATATTTATTACGCAGTTGGGTGTAGCGAGTGACATCATGAAACGAAATGCTCACTCCTAGTAAATAATTACCATTACCGTTTTCCTTTAAGGGAGTAATTTGCACATCAAAATACTGAGTCTTATCAGACTGCTCCCGTGCCACATCGTTAATTGTAATTGACGTGCGATCGCGATAGACATCATCGATGAGAGACCGCAGTTCTAGGGGACGGTAGGAAAGTTCCAAATCTTGAAACAGTTTGCCCAGATCTTGCCGTTTGATATCAAACATTGACCGGGCGATCATATTTGCCAACACTAAGTAACCATTGACATCAACAATAATTTGGGCAATGGGTGAGGTATTAAACGCCGCTTCTCGTAGCCGCACCCGCTCAGACAGACGCGCACTCGATTCTTTATCCCCAGCTTGGGCGAATATCATCAGGCGATCGCTCAGTTTCGGTTTGGCTACTTTGGTAAAGAGGCGGTGCTGTAAATTTAAGGGTTTAAATAGATTGCTATTAGTTAACATCATCTCCGCTTTGCCCAAAAATAGAGCGCCGTTATCCTTTAGGGCAAAGTTAAACCGTGCCAAAATCCGCTTCTGAGTTTCCGCATTAAAATACATCAGCGTGTTGCGGCAAATCAGTATATCCAGTCGGGAAATTGGCGCATCTTGAACTAAATCATTGCGACCAAAAATTACCACACGGCGAATATCAGGTCGGAATACATACTGATTGCCGACTTGATCAAAATAGCGCTGTCGCCATTCCTCGGAAAGGTTTTCTAAGGCTTTGGCATCATAGCGTGCCCAACGCGCTTGATTCAAGGCTTCTTCGTCTACATCCGTGGCATAAATTTTCACTCGCTGGCGAAATTGTTCAAACCCCATCATTTCTGCCAAAAGTATGGCGATAGAATAGGCTTCTTCTCCCGATGAACACCCCGCACTCCAGACACGGATTTGCTCTTGCCTATTCTTTTGTTGCAACAGTTGTGGCAGGAGTTGATGGTGTAAATAGTCCCAGGCTTCGGTATCCCGGAAAAATGCGGTAACGTTAATTAAAATTGTATTGAACAGCGGCTCAAATTCTTCCGGATGAACTTCTAGGTAGTCCAGATAATCGCCAAAGTTATCAATCTTGTGAGACTGCATTCGCTTGGTTACCCGCCGCTTAAGCGTGGAGCGTTTGTAGCCTGTGAAATCAAAGGCGCGTGTTTCTTTTAGGTACTCCAGTAGTGATTCAAAAATTCGATTTTCTTCTCGTTGTTGGTCATTGGTCATTGGTCATTGGTCATT
>NZ_JBKHHI010000259.1:0-9449 GCF_046539235.1 Coleofasciculus sp. | reverse complement strand
CGTTGTAGGTTAGGCCCTTGGAACGTAGGCGAAGCCTTCTCGAAGAGTAACCCAACTTATCTGGTTAGCTGGGATATTATAGGCTTCCTTGACCTGTTCCCGTGATGCCGAGGCTGATGGCGCCCAAGCGCAACGACGAACCCATATAGGATATCCATTGAGCCTATCCGTTCTTATCGGGTACTGGGAGACGATACTGACGAGCAATGTAATAGAAAAAGCGATAGTAATCAGCAAATTGTTCGCTCTCACAGCGTCCCTGCCAGTTGTAGCTTACATTGTCCTGGGTCAGGGTTAGGGTCATCAAACTGATATCAGAGTCAAGGTCTACCTGAAGTTTACCCGTTTCACCTTGTTCAGTAAGAAAATTCTGAGGTTGAGATGGATTGAGTGGTTGGGATGTACTCTCAGGTGATGGGGTTCCTAGTTCGGCAAATTCTGCCCATCCCCTAATCTCACAGTTGGGATTCTCCGGATCACGAAAGGCTCGACCATCAAGATTGTCGGGTATGGGAAAGGGTATCCAATTGTTGGGATAGAGGAACTCAAAGTTAAAGCGGGGGTTGCGGTAGGTGTTCCAGCTTTCTGGCAAATCCACATTAGTACCCTGACAGCTTACAAGTAAGACAGCCAGTGGCGCGATTCGAGCAATGAATTTCCAGGTCATTTGTCTTTAGTCATTTGTCTTTAGTCATTCGTCCTTTGTTCATGCATGGTTCATTGTTAATCCTCTTCCCCAGCTTCCCCAGCTTCCCCAGCTTCCCCAGCTTCCCCAGCTCCCCCATCTCCCCCATCTCCTCCAATCCGCCCGATCCGGCATGAGAACCGGACAATGTAAAGAAATATTACAAAAATGCCGTCATGCTGGCTTACTGTATTGACAGCCAAGGAGAATGGCGCTAATCTGACATACATACCCGGGTAAAACGATTGAAAATAATATGCAAGACAAGCAAAAAGTTACGTTGTATCTCCCACCAGGACTTCATCGCCAGCTCAAAATCCGAGCAGCCGTTGACTCAGACTCAATGTCGGCGATGGTCGAGAGAGCAATCGTATTCTATCTACACCACCCGGAAGTGGTAGACGAGGTAGAAGCATCCTACGGGAATACTCATCGGGTATACAATTGCCCCGAATGTTCTAGCTCAGTTGTTATTCAAGATGGAGATATGGTTGCCCTAAAAAATCAGCCCAGCCTTCTGGATGATGAACTGCCTGTCGAGAAAGTGCGAGAAGAAGTTAAATCCCGTACCGATTCTCATACCGATTCTCAGGGCGAAGAGGAACTTGTTCCTTGTTGATAATGTTACAAAAACAGCTAACTGCGAGAGTTCTATTAATGATGTTTGGGCAGTGGTTGTGCCGTCTCTAAGTAGGTCGATAGTCATGCAAGAAGAGATAAGTATTCTCATTCAAGCTCAATACCCTCTAATCTACCTGGTGACGTCAGAGGAAGAGCGGACAGAACGGGCAATAGCCATGATTGCTCAAAACAAGAATCAGCAACGGCGCGTATTTGTGTGGACTGTCACCCATGGGATTGTGGAGTATGGTCAATCACGCCACATAACCCAACACAATACAGTCTCTCCAGAAGCAGCTGTTCAATGGGTTATTCAACAAAAAGAACCTGGTATCTATATATTTAAGGATCTACATCCATTTATTGATTCTCCAGCAACAACCCGATGGCTGCGGGATGCGATCGCGAGCTTCAAGGCGGCTCAGAAGACGATTGTACTCATGTCTCCCATGCAGCAGGTGCCGATCGAGTTAGAGAAGGAAGTGGTGGTTATCGACTACCCCTTACCGGATTTAACCGAACTCAACCAAGTGCTGTCTCAGCAACTGGAAAAAACCAAAGGGCGTCGCACCACCACGGAAACCCGGGAGAAACTCCTAAAAGCCGCATTGGGTTTGACGCGAGACGAAGCAGAGAAAGTGTATCGCAAAGCCCAAGTCAAAGCTGGGCGTCTCACGGAAGCGGAAGTCGATATTGTGCTTTCTGAGAAAAAACAGCTCATTCGTCGCAATGGTATTTTAGAGTATATTGAAGAGGATGAAACCATTGATGCCATTGGTGGTTTAGAGGAGTTGAAGCGATGGCTGAAACAGCGATCGGGCGCTTTCACTGAACGGGCAAGAGAGTATGGTTTACCCCAACCCAAAGGGATGCTGATTCTGGGAGTTCCCGGATGCGGAAAATCTCTCATTGCCAAGACAACCTCTCGCCTTTGGGGACTACCGCTGTTGCGGTTAGATATGGGTCGGGTGTATGATGGTTCTATGGTTGGTCGCTCAGAAGCCAACTTGAGAAATGCCCTAAAAACAGCCGAATCGATTTCACCCGCCATCCTTTTCATTGATGAGCTGGACAAGTCTTTTGCGGGGAGCAGTGGTTCGGCTGACTCCGATGGTGGCACCTCTAGCCGCATCTTTGGTTCCTTCCTAACCTGGATGCAAGAGAAAACATCGCCTGTCTTTGTCATGGCGACAGCTAACCGAGTGGAACGGCTACCGGGAGAGTTTCTCCGCAAAGGTCGATTTGACGAAATATTCTTTGTTGACTTACCGAATAAAGAAGAGCGTCAGCAAATATTTAAGATTCATCTGAGTAAGCGGCGTCGAGATATAGAGCGCTTTGATATCGAACAGTTGGCGACAATTTGTGACGGTTTTTCCGGTGCAGAAATTGAGCAAGCCCTCATCGCTGCAATGTACGAGGCATTTGCACAAGACCGGGAATTCACCCAACTGGATATTATAGCGGCGATCAAAGCCACGCTGCCGCTTTCTCGGACAATGACTGAGCAGGTCACAGCCCTGAGGGACTGGGCAAGACAGAGAGCGAGACCTGCTGCAGCCTCCGTTGCTGAATATCAGCGAATGGAGTTCTAAAAGGCTTTCTCCTGCTCCCAACAGGAGGAAAGGCTAGCAAAAGTTTGCTAGCAGTTTCAAAAGACGCCGCAATTTAACCGCGGCAGACCCAAGAAAAAAGCTACGTTGTCGTTTGTTTTCTATCTCTACTGGAGGAAATCTAAAATGTCTCACTTTAGCACTCTGCGTACCAAGATCACCGATGCCGAAATCTTAAAGGCTTCTTTGAGCGATCTAGGTATTTCCGTTAAAACGGAAGCTGATGTGCGCGGCTATAACGGTCAACGTGTTCGTTCGGACATCGTTGCTGTTCTCGAAGGCGAGTATGACCTCGGTTGGTCTCGCAATGGCGATGGTTCCTTTGACCTGATCGCTGACCTGTGGGGTGTTGCTAAAAAGCACAACCAAACCGAACTGATCAACTCGATCAACCAGAAGTATGCCGTTAACAAGACCTTAGCAGAGGTCAAGCAACGTGGCTTACAAAATGCCAACGTTAAACTGGTGGTACAAAAATAGTCCATCAAGGCGTTCCCAAGCTTACGGGTTAACCAATTTATTTGGGGTTGACCCGTTTTTTCAAAAGGTTATAGAACAAATGTTCTAGTCTTTTCCATAAGATAATAACGGCGGGAAAACCTCTGATCCAGGGAGTTTCTCCGCCGTATTTTTGTATTGGTTTGGTTTTTGCGATCGCGTTCCGAACTGCAGTAGCCTTTTAATGGTGAAAAGAAGCACGCAGAGGATCGATAATCATGGTAAACACAAAAATCCGAGTATTAGCTCGTGTCGTCGCGCATCCGGGAAAAGAAGAGAAACTCAAAGCACTGCTGTTAGAAATTGTTGAGGCGACGCGCAAGGAATCAGGTTGTATCACTTACGAGTTATTACAAAGTCCAGCAATTCCCACGGAGTTTGCCTTTGTCGAAGAATGGGAAAGTGAGCAAGCTTGGAGGGTACATTTGGACTCGGCTCACATTCAGCAAGCGTTGTTAGAAGGCGAAGAGTTGTTCGCTTCACCGCCAGATATTCGTCATTATGTATTATTAGCTTAATCGTTCTGATTCGGGTAGGAAATGATTGATTAAGTTATACAGTAGAAAAAAACTGGGTGATCAGGATACCAACTCTCTACTGTATATTGACTTACAAAAAAGCGTATGTTTGAAGATAATGTCAGATCTTCTGAAGGGGCAAACTATAGTAAACTTGACGAACTGTTAGCAGCAGGGCAGTGGCGAGAAGCAGACGAGGAAACATTTACTATTATTCTGAAGATTACGGGTGCGGATAAACGCGGCTATTTAACGAATCAAGATATTCAGCAATTTCCTTGTCAGGAACTTCGGGCGATTGATCAACTGTGGGTTAAGTATAGCAGTGGTAAATTAGGTTTCAGTGTTCAGAAGCGGATTTATGAGCAATCAGGAAAGGATTTGATGGCATTTGCTGATCAGATTGGCTGGCGGGTATCTAATCGGTGGCAAAGTTACAATGAGCTGATATTTAATCAGAATGCACCAATAGGACATCTCCCTGGCGGTGGAGTGGTGGGATGGTTGGCGTGGGGAGATCTTCGTGATGATTTGTTTTCTCGTGTTAGTGCGTGCAATCTTTAGTATAAATGTCACGATCCAAGCTAGATCCCCGACTTCTTAAAGAAGTCGGGGATCTGTGTACCTCACTTACGAATGGGAGTTCTGACTAATGCACATCAGTACATATAAAGTCAAAAACTTTTCCTATCCCGCTGCTGTTTTATTCTCCACCGATACCTTAACCTGCGCCATAATTTTCTCCATCTGACTCACTATTTTATTCGCCTCTTCTAGATTTTTCTGATGAGCATGATCACTAAGTTGACGGGCTAAATCTGACATTGATTCCACCGCCACAGACGCACTAGAACCCTTGAGTTGATGCGCTTTATTCGCTAAAGTTACCCAATCTTGATCCGCCAAGGCTTGCTGGACTTGGGAGAGAAACGTTGACCCATCATTAATAAATCCTTTGACTAATTCCAACTGGAACTCTGGATCACCCCCAGAAATTTCCGATAATGCACTCCAATCCACGGGATCGACAGTCGCTTCCACCCTATCTTGGCTGTCTACCTGTTTGCTAGATTTTGCCTTATTTTCCTGTACTACCAATGACCATCGCTGTAACATGACTTTCAGTTCTTTTACCATCACAGGTTTACTCAGATAGTCATCCATTCCCGCCGCGATACATTTATCTCTATCCCCTGGCATCGCATAAGCGGTCATGCCAATAATTATGGTATGACGGTCTTTACCTTCTCGTTGCCGTAAAGTTTGCGTAGCTTGATAGCCATCCATCACCGGCATTTGACAATCCATTAACACAATGTCATAGTCATTCTCTGCCAATTTTTCCAGGGCTTTTTCACCATTTTCCGCAGAATCCCACTGATGACCCAGGAGGCGAACTTGGTGCTGGACTAATTTCAGGTTAATTGGCGTATCTTCCACTAACAAAATAGTTAGCGACTGCTGTGGTTCTGTGTCCGCTTTCAATTTTGATGTCTTTGCTGCTAACTCAGCAACCTCTTGTTGAAAATCCCATTTTTTGTTGGGTAGTTCCTCTTTCAGCGAGGTGGTATTTAGGTCGATATGTCCTTTTAGTTGCTCAAGGAGTTTCTCTAACTCCCCAACTAGCTTAGCGCTACTTTCGCCATTTTTTGTTCTCGCCTCATGTCGCAGTTGTTCGGCTACATCGGGCATGGTTTGCACGGCGACTGAGGAACTGGCACCTTTGAGTTGGTGGGCTTTATTGGCAACCATGACCCAGTCTTTATTCGCTAATGCCTGTTTTGCTTGGTTAATAAAGCTTGCGCCTTCTTTAATAAAGCCTTGGACTAACTCTAGTTGAAAGGCAGGATCACCTTCGGAGATTTCTTTGAGACGCTTCCAGTCCACGACATTAGAGAGTAGACTACTCGTGGATTGAGCCGGAGAGGGACGTTCGGGTTTGGGGGAGACGCCTTTGACCACGGATGACCATCGTTCTAATACGGGTGCTAAGTTTTTCACCATCACAGGCTTACTGAGATAGTCATCCATTCCTGCAGCTAGACATTTTTCGCGATCGCCTTGCATGGCGTAGGCGGTCATGCCAATCACGATGGTATGGCGGTCTGTTCCTTCTCGCTGGCGTAAGGTTCGGACTGCCTGGTAGCCATCCATGACGGGCATCTGACAATCCATTAACACTATATCATAGTCATTTTTAGCGATTTTGTCAAGGGCTTCTTGACCATTTTCTGCTGACTCCGATTCATGACCCAATAGTTGCACCTGATGGCGCACCAGTTTCAGGTTAATTGGTGTATCTTCCACTAAGAGAATTTTTAGGCAAGTGGGTTGGGGTGCAGGTTCAGACGGATCAGGGATAGCCGATTGGGTGCTGAAGAGGGTGGCGGGAATCTCAGCCGCCAGAATTTTCTGTAACGATTCCAGCAATTGAGATTCTTTCACTGGTTTAACTAAATAATCAGCAAACCCGCTTTTCAGCAAGGGTTGGGCGGAATCCCCGGCGTGCATCGAGGTCATTAGGACTAACTTGGTTTTTGCCCAATCCGGTTCAGCCAGAATCAACCGTCCTAGGGTTGACCCATCGATTTTGGGCATTTTCATATCCAGTAGCGCCACATCATAGGGTTTACCCGCTTCGGCAGAGGCTTGCATGGCATTGAGGGCAATAATACCATTATCGGCTTCATCGACTTCCATGCCTCTGGCTTCTAACTGATACTTGACAATTTGGCGATTAATTGGGCGGTCATCGACGATTAATACCCGTTTTCCTTGCAGGGATTCGGGGGAAATGGGTAAATTACTAAAGATGCGATCGCTCTCATTCTCCTGGGTACCCACCGCTACTTTACCAAAGGTAATTGTAAACCAGAACGTCGAACCCACACCCAGTTGACTCTCGACGCCAATCTCACCTCCCATCATTTCTACTAGTTGCTTACATATTGCTAATCCTAAACCTGTTCCCCCATATTTGCGAGTAGTAGAAGAATCGACTTGGGAGAAGGCTTGGAAGAGTTTTCGTTGATCCTCTGGGTTAATTCCAATCCCTGTATCCCGCACCGCAAATCGCAGTTGAATCTTGTCCTGATCCGGTAATTCCTGATCAACCGACACCCGAATTACCACTTCGCCAGATTCGGTAAACTTAATCGAATTACTCACCAAGTTTGCACAAATTTGGCGCAAGCGACCCACATCTCCGATGAGTCGTCGCGGTACATCCGTATCGACTAACAGCGCTAATTCTAAGTCCTTGGCTTCGGCTTGGGGAGAACACAAATCTAAGACATCTTCCAACGACCGATTAATGTTCAACTCATCAACATCAAGGCGCATTTCTCCGGCTTCTAGTTTGGAGAAGTCGAGAATATCATTAATTACACCGAGTAAATGTTCACCACTGACTTGCAAGGTTTTGACAAAATCCAGTTGGCGGGGATTAAGATCCGTCGTTAACAGCAATTCACTCATTCCCAACACGCCATTCATTGGTGTGCGGATTTCATGGCTCATATTTGCCAAGAATTGCGCTTTTGCCCGGGCGGCTTCGACGGCGGCTTCTCGCGCTTCCACTAATTTATTTTCATATTCTTTTCGTTCGGTTACATCTCGGTTCACTCCAATCGCCGCAATGGGTTTACCCAGGTCATCCCGCAACGGCACAACCACTGTTTCGCAAACCCCTTTATTACCATCTTTTCGGATAAATTCAATCTCCCGCGTCCAGCGTCCTTCATGGAGTAAACTATCCAGCATTTGTTGCGTTAGGGCGGTGGCTTCATCGGGTTGATAAACCATGCCACAGGTTTGTCCTAATACTTCGGTTTTTTCATAGCCAAAAATACGTTCTGCTGCTGGATTCCAGTCCAGGATATGACCATTTAAATCTGTGACAATAACACCGTCATAAATGGTTTCAAACATTAACGCTTGGCGGCGCAATGCCTCATCTGCCCGTTTGCGAGCCGAAATGTCTTGGACTAAGCAAACAATTCCTTGAATCCTGTGGGATGAATTTTTCATCACTGAAGCAGTCACTGACACGGGAACAGGAGTACCTGTTTTCGTAAAGAATGTGGTTTCGTACCGACCCAGAAAGCCACTTTGTTGAGAATCATTTGCCTGTAAATGGGCTAAAAAATTATCTTCTTTAAAGAAAGTTTCTAATGGTTGATCGCGTAGTTCTTTGGGAGAATAGCCGGATAAAAATAACGTAGCTTCATTAAAACTCTCAACTCTAATATTTTTATTCAGCACAATGAGTCCATCACTCAACGAACTGATAATATTATCGAGATAGGATTTAGATACCGTAGTTTCTTGGAGCTGTTTACTCATTTGATTAAAGGTATCCGCTAAGACACTTAGCTCATCTCTGGTTTGCACCTCAACATAAGTATCGAAGTCCCCTTCACCAATTTTGGAGGCGGCTTCTTTGAGCTTCACAATCGGCTTGGTGACGCGATCGGCTAAAACAATACCGAAAATAATTGATACGGCGACAACTCCAGTAATTGCTGTGAGGTTAATAATCAGTGAGTAAGTTGAGCTGCGATTTGCGGTTTGATTTTCTTCTTCTAGAGTATTCGTATGAAAGGTAATGGCTTGATCAACAACGGCTAAAAATTGGTCTTCCGCATTCTCTAACGCTTGCCGTTTTGCCAAGATATCAGTGCGTCGGAAGTTGGTGTCATCTAAGGCTAAAATTTCCTGGCTGATTTCTGCCAATAGCAGTTTACTGATCTTCAATTCCCGATAAAAGCTTTGAGCTTGAGCCGTGTTGGCAAAGGACTGAAATTCGGCTAAATACTGATCCAGATCCGCAACGGATTGTTGGAAGTCAACTTTGGCTTGTTTTTCCGGCTCCTCGTCTTGAGATGTTGACGAGGTGGTGGTCGATTTTCCTTCGATGACAGCATAACTATAGGCTTTATTGGTTAACCGTAAGGAGGCTGCCTTAATCTGATTTAATGCCACCAGTTGACGGGTTGTACTCTCAGTAATTTGATTAAATTGCTTATCTACATTTTTCTTCGTTTGAATTGTAATAATTCCCAAAACAGCGACCAGCGATGCCACCCCTAGAAAGCCTGAGATAAATTTGGTCTTCAGTTTCATAGCCGTCTCCCGTCACTATTTTATCCTTCGGATATTTATCAGAACATTCCGGATCATCAGGTGGCACAGTCTGACAAAGTTTTGCCAGAAGATTAATGTCACCTGCATGGGACGTTCTCTTCCACTGTAGCCGACACAGATGCAGACGGAAAGAGGAAATTGTTTGAATAAAATTAAGTAAAGGATGGGTGAATTTTTATTTGTGCCGATTAAATTTATTTGCTTTTTGTCCTTTATCCTTCGTCATTTGTCCTTGGGCAGGGTTTAAGGGATGTTTATATAAGTTAATGGAGTTGATGTGATTTCGACCAACTGAATTAGGTCAAGATTTGGTTAAAAGTAGGTTGGAGGAAAATAATCCTATTGGAGGGATTGACAGAGGCGGTGGTT
>NZ_JBKHHI010000258.1:0-9481 GCF_046539235.1 Coleofasciculus sp. | reverse complement strand
CAGTTACGCTTAGTACCTTATGGGGTCTAAGCAAAGCCTAGCATAAGAATCCCCATCCAGAATTTTTAATTTGGATGGGGTGCGTTCAAGGTATAGGCTGTAGCTTAACTTAACACTAATGCCAACCCCAATTCCCAATCCCGATTAAAAGAAATCCGGCATCCAAGGTAAGGAACCTGAAAATAGCAAACTTGCCCTTGACAACGCTGCCGATGTACTATCTAAATAACCCATCTGTCGCAGTTGCTCAGGCGTAAATAAACTGGTAAACAGAGAAGCCAACGCCCTTACATGCAAACGTAATTCACCAGTCCCTCCCGGCGTGACTTTCCCCTGTCCCTGAGACACATTCAAGATAAAGTTACCGTTATTGGCGGCAAATAATTCATCCTGAACTTTTAGATGTAATTCGGTTTCAATCTCTAAAGGATATCCTCGTTTTTCCAACGCTTTCGGAACATCAAGAATCCGCAGCATCCAACGTTCTTGATGACGAATTTGAGCCGTTTGCTCCACTAAGGGTAAGGTTAAACTATCCATCAAAGAACTGTACCAACGTACTTGCCTCACCTGAGAACGATGATCCGCGCAGAATGTCCAAAAACGCCGTGTGGCGGCTGGGGTAAGGAATGCCCAATCTTTAATATTCAGCAATAAACCCTCAGCGTTTGAAGATTGGGTACAGATAACATAGCCTTCCGGTTGAGATTTGGCACCGATAAGATAAGCATAAATAGACTGATTAGTTGGCGCTTCCAGCAGATTTTGCCAAATGGCTGGATTTCGATTTAAATTACCATTGGTTGTTTGCGCTTGTTGAGAATATAAGTCTTGGAAAATCTCGTAGCGTACAGGTTTCACCCTGAACATGGGTAAAGTGCGATCGCGTAGTTGAATCCTCTGGGTTGGTATCTGCCAACTACACTGAATCCCTGCTTGTTCATAGCCGACTTTGCGGTAGAGAACTTGAGTAGCGGCGTAGAGAGTGGAAATGGGTACACCTTGCTGATACAGTTCCTGGAGTGTGCATTGCATCAGTGTGTAAGCCGCACCTGTACCCCGATACTCTGGGGCAATGCCAACGGCAGCAATTCCTGCCATAGGTATTGATTGACCACCATACCATTGACCCATAGAGTAAATAGCTAAACCGCCAACAATCTGTTTTCCTTGACGAATCAGCCGGAAATTATCTTGACCGATACGATTCAGGTAAACTTGCCCATCGTTAAGGGAAGTACCGAAACATTGCGTCAGCATTTCCCCAAGCTGTTCAGCTTCCTCTGCGTTGGAGATGCATCCATAATCAAGTTGAGCGCTGATAACCATTTTGCACTCTTATAATACTTTGTGTATTGTATTGTAATATATTCTCAATGATTTCCTGATCACTGATGAATAAATGAGTGGAAGAAACCCTTGTAGAGGCTGGTTTAGACGCTCTTATCCAGGAGATCGCCGATAAAATAGGATGACAAAACTTGCCCTTGCACAACCCACCGTGTGAAAGCGCTTCTGAGGAGACTAATCAAAAAAATTTTCTCAAGGGTGACAATTGTCACAGGACTAGAATAACTTATGATATTTTTTCTGGCTCAACGATACCAGAGGGAGTCGGCGGTGTTGGCTTAAGCGACTTGTTGACTACAAGGATAAGCCGTTAAAGACTTTGGGTTGTAGTATTTCACCCCGGCTTTATCCAATGTGGCGATCGCGCTATCCATGGCTTCTTTAATCCAATTGTTTGGATCAGGGGACTTCCCACTGATTTGGTAATCCGTTACATGAGGTTCGCACTCATCCGGATCATAGGTTCCGGAAGCTCGGCAAATAGACACATAGATGGTGTTATCAACGTCTGGATTTGGCATCTCAATTCTGATGTAGTGATTCAGATAGAGCAGGGTTGACATGAACATGAGCCTCATCTCTCCGTATTTGCTAAAGGGATTTACATCTCTTAATTAATATTACTTTTATTTTTATTCAATCCCGATATTTTTGCTTCCGCCAAATTCTCGGATTATTTTGTGTACTTTGGCGGATTGACAAATGTTACCCATTTTGCTAGATAAAGCTTTCTTGATATTACTAAAAAAATCAATATATTTACACCAAACTAATAATTGTATAACAAATCTTAATTAAATGCAGCTCAGTATCCTCACCTTGGCGGATGAGCTTAAGAGCAAAACCGCCGGAGTAGCCCTAACTTCTCACGGCGTCTTTGGGCTGAGACAGGGTGTAGGGTGTAGGGATAGAAGCATCTTAATACCACAGAAGAAATAAGCACAATGAACGATAAACAATGAACAAGTATTAAATTATTTACGACCGATAAATAGATAAGTCGTCATCTTCCCCTTGCCTTTAATCTGAATTTGACCCCGCTTTTCAAATAAAAACTTGTCTTGACAGAGTTTGGATGTAGTTTCTGTGACCTGAATCTTATCAGGAATACCATGAGATTCCATGCGGCTGGCGGTATTGACCGCATCTCCCCACAAATCATAAATGAATTTCTTGGTGCCAATTACCCCAGCAATCACAGGACCACTATTGATCCCAATCCGCAGACAGAAATTTTCATCCTGAAACTGGTTAAAGCGAGCAATGGCGATTTGCATATCTAATGCCATTTCGAGCATGGCTTCAGCATGATCTTTGCGAGGAGTGGGAATACCACTGGCGATCATATAAGCATCGCCAATTGTTTTAATCTTCTCTAACCCATGCTTTTCGGTTAATTGATCAAATCGAGAGAATATCTGATTTAATAAGAAAACTAATTGTGCGGGTGGCATCCGAGCCGAAATATCGGTAAAACCAACAATATCGGCAAATAAAATCGTCACATCGGCAAAGCGATCGGCAATCAGACAGGTTTCCTGTTTTAATCGCTCGGCAATGGGTTTGGGTAAAATATTCAACAATAAACGATCAGCTTTCTCCTGTTCCCAACGTAATGCCTTCTCAGCTTGCTTGCGTTCGGCAATATCACGGACAAAGGCACAGTTATATTCCTTGCCGTTAAATTCTAAATAACTAATTCGCACTTCTACGGGGATACGTTTACCCGTTTTACTGCGATGATAAGATTCAAGGGAAAGAGAACCACATTGTTTAAGAATCTGCCAATGCTCTGACCAACTCTGAGCTGTAAAATTAGCATCAATCTGATGAATTTTCATCGACAGCAAATCATTCAGAGGATACCCCAGCAACCGACAAGCGGCATAATTGACATACAATAACTTTCCATCTTGCCCAATCCAGAAAATTGCATCAGCCGCTCGATCAATTGAAAACTGCGTAAATCGTAATGCATCATTAACTGTTTCCAGTTGTTCATTCGCCGTTTCCAGTTGGGTTGTACGTTCAGCTAATGCTTGTTGAGCCAAATATTTTTCAGTGATATCATTAAACAACCAGAGGCGACCTTGAATATCTTGACCGTAAGTGGGCAAACTTGAGATACTCAGTACCACTGATTTGGGTTGACTAAACGTCCAGATCCAGTCGTGAATTTCAGCATCCGGTTGGGAAAAAAGCTGTGCCCCCTGTTTAGCAATCTCCTGTTGATTATCCGCGCTGCTGCGTAAGGTTGCCATCGCTTGGGCGATCGCACTCGGTTCAGCTTCTCCTTGTTTTAATCCCAAAAGCTTTGCCCCGGCTGGATTTAGCCAACCTTGTCCGCCACTGATATCAACAAAGACTACCCCCTGAGGTATTTCTAGAATGGCATTGTAGCGGGCTTGGAGTTGTTCGAGGCGAAACGCCGTGGTTTGCAGACGTAGGAGGGTGTGAAGTTCTCCCAGCAGTAAATCTAGGAAGTGACGCTGGTATGAGGGCAGGTAAGTTTGACGATACCAGAGTAATAAGATAGCACCTTGCTCCTGTGTCGTTTGCTCCTTTCGCAGGGGGAGTACCGCTAGAGACTGTGTACCTTTGGCGACAAGCACAGGGGCTGCTTTGGGCGTCGCCGGATAATTAGCATAGAATAGGGTGCGGTTATGGGTTAGGGCTTCAGCAAAGAGTTTTGGTGTTGTCAGTTTATCCGGTAGGGCTGTAGGCGGGAAACTGACGAGTGATTGAGCCGTTACCTGATCGAGTTGACGCAGTGCGATCGCGGCGTCGGCTTGGTTATATTCATACAACAAACGGGTAACCTGCTCAATTAGCTGATCAGGAGTATTGGTATCTGATTGTGCGATCGCGGCGAGTACCGAACTAGCGGCTAATTTCCATTCAATCTCTAACAGGAAACGACGCACCAGCAAACCCGATGCGATCGCCAAACTCACTCCTGTGAGCCAAGGGCATAAGTAGGCATACCGACTAACCAGCAGCCAGCCAACGATCAAAATAAACCCGATTACAGACAGCGATCGGAGATTGGCATAGTTTTGAGTGTTGAGGGTGTGCCATGGCGCGTCTGAGTTTTGAATGTAGAGACGTGCCATGGCGCGTCTGAGTTTTGACTCATCGAGAACCGGGTTTTGAATTGATTCCCCATCTCCCTTGTCTCCTCGGCTTCTCGGCTCCTCTACTCCCTTATCTTCCCCCATTTTTGTGGCGGTGAAGAGACTCAGAACCCAAGCAGGTAGAGGGAACAAAACGATGACAGTAAAGACAATCGATCCTAGACTCAATGTCGAGATTCTGCTGGAATTAAGCGTATCTAGTCCAACCAGAATCAGCAATAGTCCGATTAAAAATCGCCTAAATGTAGGGAGCTGATTGGGATGAGCCAAGGACAACAATGAGCATTAACAATACGTAAGTGAAGAAGAAGAATGTCGTTGACATAGAGTGTTTGTCATCAGAGCCAAAGCACTTCTAGCACAAAGGATGCCGACTACGAACTCCTGTTATCTCAACACCTTTTCAGTTAAGAACTAAAGACAAGCCGCGATCGCTTGGGTTACTGTATCTGGCGCACTCAAGTGAGGTAAATGACCCCATGCCTTTATATTGACAAGCCGACTCTCAGGGATGTGATCTGACATATACTGACCCACTTCTGGAGGTACAGCAACATCATCACTCGATTGTAGAATCAGAGTTGGTACATTCAGGCGTGGTAACTCATCCCGGTGATCCGACTGGAATATAACTCGCGCAACAGCTTGAGCAATATCTGGACGAATAGCCGTCAGAGTATTCGCAAATTCTGTTGCCAGTTCCGGACGTTCAGGGTTTCCCATCACCATGGAGGCAAAACCACTAACCCAAGCATAGTAGTTCGCTGACATCGCCCCATAGAGTGCATCTAGGTCAGACTGATCAAACCCACCCACATATCCCACATCGTTGAGATACCGAGGAGATGCACCGACAAAAACAAGCTGACTGAAGTACGAAGGATCGGTCAGCGCGGCTAGCAAGCTAATCATACCACTGGCTGAGTGACCCACCAAGATGGAGTTAGTAAGTTCTAACTCATGACAGATTTCGAGTAAGTCCTCGGCGTAGCTATAGAGACTACTGTAGCGATGGGGACTGTAGGCAGAAAAATCGGATTTTCCAGCACCGACATGATCAAACAGGACAATCCGATAGTCAGAGGCGAAGGCGGCGACTTGATGACGCCAAGCGGTTTGATCTGAACCAAAGCCATGGGCAAAGATGATCGTCTGAGTACCGTTACCGAGGATATTGATATGATTGCGTTCTAATACACTTGTGGTCATAAGCGGGGTTTTCTAATGTAGGGGCTGCTGAATGTCTTGTGGTGGGGAGAGGCAATAGGGAATAGGCAATAGGCAACAGGAAATACCCAATTTCAATGCATGACAAAGGACGAGGAGATCGTCAAACACCATGAGAGACGCGATTAATCGCGTCTCTCCCCTGAAAATCCTGCATATAAAATTTGTCTTTCTCAGACAGCGTGGAATGCGGCTAATATTTGTTTAGGTCTCAATGGAAACTTAAACCGTGAATGATTGGTAGATGCAACGGGTTGCGAGTCGGAAGCCTTCGCTTCTTTTTCCTCTAAACCATCCTCGTTTAACTCAGATACCGGAACTAACATAGAATCGTGAGAACGCACTGCCATTTCGCCTTGTGCTAGTGCATCTCGCCACTGACGCCCCGTTTTCCAAGCCTTAAACTTGGCAACATTCCAACGAGGATTTACTGGATATCCCGCAAATCCACAACGCAACGCGGCATGGTTAGCACTGGGAATCAGGGTATTGACCCAAACATTATCGGTTAGATCGATTCGCATGAAGTTTGGCTCCTTGGAAACTGTAGACATAAACTTCACCTCCCTATTGTTGTCAACCGCACAATTTTGTTGAGTATTATCAACTATTGTATTACGGATTGTTAAATAGCTACATCGCTTACTTGCGATTTACTTGTATTCACCTTCAACCGCAATACAGCCATTTCCGGATAATCGTGCGATCGCGCCGTTCGTAGTGAGCGCTTTAGCGCTTCCGTTCGTAGTGAGCGCTTTAGCGCTTCCGTTTGTAGTGAGCGCTTTAGCGCTTCCGTTTGTAGTGAGCGCTTTAGCGCTTCAGTCAGAGATTGACTAGAGACCTTACCAGTAGTCTCTCTCAAGGCGCTGAAATCCAAAGGGTTAGGTATTTTTCCCACCCACGCCATTACCCTTTAGCAATGTAAAGAAACCTTAAAGATTTGTCAAACGTCTTATTTATACAAGCGTCCCCTAATCTAGGGTGACTTTCAATCCTAAATTTTCCCTGCACCCAAACGCCGGCGATCGCACTTCTTTTCCCCGGCTACCCTGCGGGAACGGACAAAGCGAGTCACTTCCCGATGCCCTCATACACCAGGGAGTGCGGATGGCGAGACTCGAACTCGCAAGGCTTACGCCACACGCCCCTCAAGCGTGCGTGTCTACCAATTCCACCACATCCGCATGGCTAACCCATTATATCAACTCTTTTGAGAAATTACGACTTCCCGACAATTTTGTTGAAATCCCACGCCGAGAACGTCACCAATGATTCCCAAAGGATGCCACCAAAGGTAACAATCCCCCTTATCCTACTGAATACGGATATAGCAGCGCTGTTTTATGGACTTTGCCAAAATCTTAATTGCCAATCGTGGGGAAATTGCCCTGCGGATTCTCCGAACCTGTGAAGAAATGGGAATTGCCACCGTTGCCGTTCACTCGACCATCGATCAACAAGCCCTCCATGTACAACTGGCGGATGAAGCTATATGCATCGGTGAAGCGCCCAGTAGCAAAAGCTACTTGAATATTCCCAACATTATTGCCGCCGCCCTGACGCGCAACGCCACCGCCATTCATCCCGGCTATGGTTTTTTGGCAGAAAATGCCCGATTTGCCGAAATTTGTGCCGATCATCAAATCTCTTTTATCGGTCCGTCACCCGAAGCGATGCGGGCGATGGGGGATAAATCCACCGCCAAGGAAACCATGCAAAGGGCAGGCGTACCCACCGTACCGGGAAGTGAGGGATTGTTGAGTAGTGAACGTGAAGCCATAGCCCTTGCCAAAGACATGGGTTATCCGGTAATGATTAAAGCCACAGCCGGTGGTGGTGGACGGGGGATGCGCTTAGTTCCCGATGAGAGTGCGATGAGTCGCCTGTTTCAAGCCGCCCAAGGGGAAGCCGAAGCCGCTTTTGGCAACCCAGGACTTTATCTGGAAAAATTTATCGTCCGTCCCCGCCATATTGAGTTTCAAATTCTTGCTGATAGTCATGGTAACGTAATTCATCTGGGAGAACGAGATTGTTCCATTCAGCGACGCCATCAGAAACTCCTAGAAGAAGCCCCCAGTCCAGCTTTGACCCCAGAACTGCGAGAAAAAATGGGAACCGCTGCCGTCATGGCTGCCAAGTCGATTAATTACGTTGGGGCGGGTACGATTGAGTTTCTTCTGGATGCCATGGGTAATTTTTACTTTATGGAAATGAATACCCGCATTCAAGTGGAACATCCTGTCACCGAGATGATCTCAGGATTGGACTTAATTGCCGAACAGATTCGGATTGCCCAAGGCGAACCATTGAAACTGACGCAAGACCAAGTGACGCTTAAGGGACATGCGATTGAATGCCGGATTAATGCTGAAGATCCCGATCGCAACTTCCGTCCTCAACCGGGGCGGATTAGTGGGTATCTGCCACCCGGAGGACCTGGCGTGCGGATGGATTCCCATGTATACACCGATTATGAAATCCCCCCCTATTACGACTCATTAATCGGCAAGTTAATCGTATGGGCACCCAACCGCGATGCCGCGATTCGCCGCATGAAACGCGCCCTGCGCGAATGTGCGATTACTGGGGTTGCCACCACGCTGAGTTTCCACCAAAAAATCTTAGAAACCCCAGCGTTTCTCAGTGGTGATGTTTATACGAATTTTGTTGAGCAAATGATGGCAACCACCCAATCTTAAAGGGTTAGGGGCAGTCAGTGGATCATGGTCAGTAATCCTTGCTGACCGACAAGAATCTCCCGCAGTAAGCTAACAATCCCAACCCAAATAATCGGCGTAATATCCACACCCCCAATGGGCGGCACCAGTTTGCGGGTTGGGACTAAAAAAGGTTCGGTGGGCAAAGCGACCAGATTAAAGGGGAAGCTATTGAGATCAATCTGAGGATACCAGGTCAGGATAATCCGGAAGATGAATAGTAAGATAGCCAGTCCCAGTAAAGGGCTGAGAATCCATGTTGCCAGTGTCGCAGTATTCATGAGATAAGTCCTAATTTCACAGAAAAGTATGGAAATCAGTTAGCCAGTGTAACGCAAGACTGGGATGAACTACTATCGCACTACGAGGATAGGGTAGGATATCCGTAAAATATGATCAAGTCTGTGATTTTGAGACGGATTCAGGAGAAATGCTAAAAAGTCTGAGTGTTGAAATCACTACTTTATGTCACCGGAGCCTGAGATCTAAAGTCAATCCAATTCCGTCCCACTCGTTCAGCGACATCAGCTGAATCATAGGGAAGTTGCATCCCAAATACGTCTCCTGCTAAGGTAGTTACCCGGAACTGCCAACAGTGAAGCTTGGTAAAGAAAACCGTGAGCAGGTAACCCCGATACGCCGTAAAAATACGGATATGGGTAATAGGAGGGGTTGATTTAGAAAATGGAATATTCACGGACTTGAATGTAGATTATTTGCCAAATAAATAAGGAATAGCATGACGAACTTTTGGTTACCCTCTCGTCAGCACTTAACCTTGTGTTAACATTTTAGCACTATGACTTATTTTTATGTCAAAAATCATTCTTTTGAATTATCTATCCGCTCCGGAAAATACTACTTTTTATAGACAAGTATATTGAGTAAAAATACCTAATAAATTGCAACTCCTTGCAGCAACAAAGTTACATTCTTACTAAGGGCATTCCTCTTTTTAAAGAACTTAGACACATCTAGTGCACACCGACACCCAACAAGGTTAGCGATCGCACTCGTTGCCGATCGTGACATGTATAGCGCCAGTCTAGCAAC
>NZ_JBKHHI010000257.1:0-9483 GCF_046539235.1 Coleofasciculus sp. | reverse complement strand
AAGAGGCGATTCGACAAATCGAAAAGCAGTAATCCGCGATCGCTGATTCACTTATTAATGAGAACCATCAACCATCACCCAATACAACCAATCTCCCTCAACATATCTAAATGCTTCTGTACAGGTGCTAGGGTATTCGCCGCAATCATCCCACTCGCCGCCACTGCGGGTAACCCAATTCCGGGAAACGTGGAATCGCCACAGCAGTATAATCCGGGTAGAGATGTACCCACTCCAGGAAAGAAACCCACCCCGGCGCAAATCGTCCCACCGTCAACTCTACCCCAAATCCCAGCGTAAGGACACTAAACCATACATCGAAACTAATAAACGGCATTTATCTAATGTCGTAATTAACCTGACGACCACTATCTTAGGAAATTCATCGATACTAATCTTGTATGATACTAGAAATTTATTTTAACATTGGACAAAGAGATGCTCGAAAAAGCACGCGATCGCAGCGAACAACCCGATTCTCGCCATGCGGTAACTGAACGTGGCAAATGTTACGAGATGGAAAAGAAATACGGCTGGACGTTGCTGCGAATTGAACGGACTGGAGATAATATACTCAAATACGATTGTGTGTTTGAGGGCAAAACGGAATTTCCTAATTACCTGGAGGATTAACCATGGGCAGAAAATACATCATCTTTCGTGCTGACTGGAGCGAGGAAGAAGGCGCTGAAAACCGGATACTTGCTCATACGGGAGCCATCACAGATATCCTAGCTGAACACTTTGACTCTTCGAGTAAACCGATTCCTGAACCAGGTTATCGCCTGAGAGAATACCACCGGATTGACAAGTTCGCCCAAAAACAATTCCCAGATGCTAGCACCCACAGCCGTATCGGAGATTGGCAAGTAACCCGGGTTGAAGAGTACAAGACAGAATCCCCCAGCAGTGATTTTGATGCAATTGTTGTCTGTTATTGCCAATACTCTCCCATCAGTACGGCGTTAGAACCATTGCCAAATATTCAAGGTTCCCAGACATTGCAGGAAGTTTAGCTTTATCGCCAAACCAGCCTATCTATCATCTAATACAACCAATCTCCCTCAACATCTCTAAATGCTTCTGTACAGGTGCAAGAGTATTCGCTGCAATCATCCCACTCGCCGCTACTGCGGGTAACCCAATTCCGGGAAAGGTGGAATCGCCACAGCAGTATAATCCTCCTAGAGGTGTACCCACTCCCGGAAAGAAACCCACCCCGGCGGAAATCGCGGGTCCATAAGAACCCCGATACCGTCGCAAAAACCGTTCATGGGTTAACGGTGTACCAACTAAGGTTAAATCACACCGCGATCGCACGTCGGGTATAATTCTTTCCAAGGCTTGCCACATCACTTGCGATCGCACCTGCTTTTGCTGTAAATAGGTATCACTATGGCGATCAAGTCCTTGCCAAAGTTCGTAAGGTTCATTCCCCGGCGTATATACATGAATCGTATGTTTTCCCGGTGGCGCCAGGGAGGGGTCAAGAATCGAAGGAATTGAGATCAACACCACATTTTGCGGCGCACTCACCCCTTTCTCCCAATCGTTGACCACAATATGGTGACAGGCTAAATCTGAACGTAATCCTTGGGCGTCAATCCCCAAATGCAGATGCATGAAACTCTCACAAGTGGGTGTAGCTTGTCGAGACTGGCGAAATTCTCTAGGAACCGCATCTTCAGGTATCAATTTCAGCGTATCCCAAACCGAGGCATTAGATACCACCCCCTGACGCGCCCGGATTTCCTCACCCCCGCGTAATCGCACACCAACCGCCCGATTATTCTCCACCAAAACTTGCTCGATATGAGCATTTAACCTCAGTTGACCCCCTTGTTTTTTCAGTCCCCGTACCAAGGCTTCCACGAGTGCGCCACTTCCCCCCACCGGATAATCTAAGACAACACCGGGTTGATACCAATCCGCAAACATAAACGCCATCTCTGCGGCGCTGGTTCCATTCGCTGGAAGTCCCGATAGGAGGAAACAGAGTAGATTTAGCCAGTTGCGTAAGAAGGGGTCAAATACCACATCATCTATAATCTGGCTAAAGGGTCCTGTCATCTTCATGACATTGAACCCATGTTGCCACATAGACGGCGCAAATCGCCCCACCGTCAACGCTACCCCCAAATCCCAGCGTACCGCCGCCGGGGGAATTGCGATCGCAGCTTGTCCCAACGGTGCCATTACCTGTTGTAATGAACGCCATTCCGCTACCGCCTGATTCCCGCGTAACTTTGCTAGTACGTCAGCAAATTGCGACGCCCCCACCGAGGTGTCAAAATCTCCTTCTGGTAAACAACATCCCCAGGTATCGTAAGTCAGACAGGGGAGTTCCTCACCAATCGCATCCAGAACTTGGCGTAAGGGATTCGGGGAAGGAGTATAGGATAAGCCAGAGTAAAGGGAAGGACCCGAATCAAAGGTATAACCGTTGCGGATAAAACTGTGTGCAGCCCCACCGGGAATCGAGTGGCTTTCACAAACCGTGACATCTAAGCCATAGCGGGAAAGCATTGCGGCGCAGCTTAGACCGCCGATACCACTACCGATAACAATAATATCTGGACAACTCATTGTAGATTGCGATCGCGAACTAATTGAGGGACTGGATGCCGAAGAGCAAAAGGTTCTTTTGTCAATACAATTAGGTATCTACCCGCTGACAATCACGAGTCACCTAATCCTTAAGTAATTATACCCAAGATCGAGGGGTGTTTTTAAATTAAACTAGACTAGGAGGATATATATCCTTAAAAATTGGCAAATTTTTATCCTGTTTTATTTTCGGGATTGTCATGAAGCAAGAAATGATGTTTAGTAAATTCGATTTATTAAGCTTTATATCTTTTTGTCTTATTTGCTCAGTTACATTTAATCAAAGTTCAGTCTTAGCACTTCCCCTGGAGGAAATCGACGATATTATAGACAGCATAAATGATGGAATTGAGAAAATTAATCGCACTGGGGAAACGATAGATGAAATCACAGATTTTCTAGGGATTGATGAAGAGGATGAAGATGATGAAGATGATCAGTCCAACAAAAAAGAAAAATTATTCAGACTCTATGCAACATGGTATAAAGGCTTATCTCCATCTGAACAAAGACTTGTTTCCTGGCTAACTTTAGAATATGCCAAGAATCAAGACATGACTTTCAACATAATTACTTCCCGTGAAGGGTTTTCAGAAAAGCCGCTTCAAGAACAGGCTAAAATTGGTCACATCTACCATACGTTTGATGCTATTTATAAGGCTGTCGAAGAAGATAAAAGTATTTTTTTCTCGTTTGCGTTTTGTGTAAATAGCGGTTCTGATAGTTGTCCAGTCAATGAATTATTATTGTGATGGTAACATCAGTTCTCATTAGCAGTCAAGTGATAAGTTTTTTGAATCAGCATCGTCAGGGATACCTCGAAGCCAATGTGGTCTGAATCAAGCCGCCGAGACTTGGCATTTCTGCCGCCAACTCTGCAAATCAGCTAAAGCGCGATCGCGATACGCCCCATACCGCTCTTTTTTCGCTTTAATCCGCACCCCTAACGGTGGTAAAATCCCAAAATTAGGTGGCATGGGTTGAAAATGTTTCGGTGACGCTGAACTAATAAACTCAAATAATGCCCCCATCATTGTCGTTGGCGGTAACGTAATCGGTTCCAATCCCAACACCAACCGCGCTGCATTTGTCCCCGCTAACCACCCCCCAGCGGATGCAGCAGTATACCCTTCCGTTCCCATTAATTGACCCGCCGCGAACATTGTCGGACGGCTTTTAAACTGTAGCGTGGGATACAGCAACTCGGGCGAATTAATAAACGTATTGCGGTGCATCACTCCCATCCGCACAAACTCGGCATTTTCCAATCCTGGAATTAACCGAAAGACTCGCTTCTGTTCGCCCCAACGCAGGTTTGTTTGAAACCCAACCATGTTCCACAACTGACCCGCCTTATCTTCTTGGCGTAACTGTACCACCGCATAGGGGCGTTTACTCTGATTTTCTGGGGCGCGAAAATCTCCCTGACGGCGATCAAATAATCCCACAGGCTTCAGGGGACCATAGCGCATCGTATCTTCCCCCCGTCGCGCCATTTCTTCAATCGGTAAACAGCCTTCAAAGAACTTTGCCGTTTCTTGCTCAAAATCCTTTAATTCAGCTTTTTCCGCCTGACACAATTCCTGCCAAAACCGTAAATATTCCTCCCGATTCATGGGACAATTCAGATAAGCTGCTTCTCCCTTGTCATATCGGGACGCCATAAACGCAATATCTTGATTAATCGACTCCCCAACAACAATCGGCGACGCGGCATCAAAGAAACTGAAATAGTCCATTCCAGTGAAGCGCTGCAAGTCTGTTGCTAAAGCTGGACTCGTCAGCGGACCTGTTGTCAGCACCACAACCCCATCTGGGGGAATTTGTAGCACTTCCCCCCGCCGTAACTCAATCAAGGGATGACTAGCCAGGGTTTCGGTCAAATCGTGGCTAAATACCCCCCGATCCACTGCCAACGCCCCCCCAGCCGGAACTGCATGGCTATCCGCCTTAGCGATAACAATAGAACCCAGACGGCGTAACTCTTCATGCAACAACCCCGCCGCGCGATCGCTAGATAGCGCCCCAAAGGAATTACTACAGACCAATTCTGCTAATTCTCCGCTATGATGGGCAGGACTCATCTGCACTGGACGCATCTCATGGAGTACCACAGACACACCCGCTTGGGCAATCTGCCACGCGGCTTCTGTACCGGCTAATCCACCACCAATTACCTGAATTGTCTGTTGTTCCATAATTTTTTTGTTGTCACACCTACTCCCAATTGACCAATGACCAATAACAACAAACCCCTAGTGAGATTTGATGGAGTGAATTCTGTTCGACTCTAGCCGTCTAACATGCTGGGGTCAATTAGAGTAATATCAAACGGGTCGAGTGGTCCACTTTTTTTGTCATCGGGCTTAAGTCGGTAGTATTTGGCACTCACGCCTGCACTACCGCCAAACATGACTTGATCGGCATCTTTAAGTTCATAACTACTAATTGGGCGACCATTAATCGAGATTTTATTGGTGCTACGTTGACCTTGGAGGTTCCCATCGACAATTTGGTAACGGTAGGAACCGTCATCGAGTGTCATCCGTCGTAACGTTGCGTGTTGGCGAGAGACAAACATGGAGAACAAGCGGATATCGCAACTTGGATCTCGACCAAGCGAATAGACTTCCGCTTCTAACTGAAAGACTCGGCGTCCTTTATCATCTTCCACCAGCAATAGATGCCTGTCTTGAGCATCTGAAGCCTCTGAAGACTGATTTGAGTCCTTGGGGGTGCTGTTATTTGCAGGTTGATGGAATTGAGAAGTTTCAGTTTGAGACATTTTTTTTATCCTTGGGTTTACCGAAGGCGGTAACAACGACAAGCGAATAACCCACAGTGGTTTGATCTAGTTTAACCATTGGGCGATCGCAACTCTTCGGGACAAGGGAGATAAGGGAGACAAGGGGACAACAGATATTTTAGCAGGTTAGGATTTGCAGCTACTCTACATTAGGCGTCCCCGGAGAACGCTCTAGAGAGCAGAAGAAATAAGACTGTGTTTCTTTCATGCTATATCGAAAACTACAGGACTGGCGACGCTTAAAAATTCAACCATTGTGACAGGGTTCCCGGAACGGGTAAGAGAATACTCACCAAAACAGTCAGCGCCAGCAATCCGGCAAAATCTCGCCCGTTATCCAATTCTGAAACATCATTCAACGCCGGTTCATCGACAACGGGTAGCAAGATTAATATAATCGCCCACAGGAGTAAATCGGGTTGTAGGAATGCCAAAACCAACATCAATAAGCGACTCAGTTGACCAATGGCTGCACCGGTTCTCTGTCCAAACATGGCGTGGATAATATGACCGCCATCCAGTTGACCGACGGGCATTAAATTAAACGCCGTGACGACTAACCCAATATACCCAGCCACAGCGACTGGATGCAGGTTGATTGCCATATCTGGCATAAATTGACTACCTAATGCCCATTTGCTAAGGACTGACAGCAATAGGGAAAAACGCGGATCTAAGGATTGGATATTCACCAATCCCGATTCCTCCGTCAACGGAACCGGACTAGAATGGGCTAACCCCCAGAACAGAAGGGGAAGGGCAACCAGTAACCCCGCCACCGGACCGGCAATGCCTACATCAAATAAGGCTTTGCGATTAGGTACAGGCGATCGCATCTGGATAAATGCGCCAAAGGTACCTAAGAAAAAGGGTATAGGGATAAAGTAGGGGAGAGTCGTCCGCATTTTGTAATACATCGCGACGAGGTAATGACCGAGTTCGTGAATCCCTAAAATTGCCATCAGTGCTAAGGCATAAGGCAATCCTTTGAGTAACGCCTCTGGGTTGGATTGCACTTGTTCGGGAGAAAGTCCGGCAATCTGAGTGGCACCCACCACAGTTGTGGTAAACAAGGTAATCACAAACAGCGCTAATGCTAGCCCCGGTCGGGTTAACTCGTCCTGCAACCGTTTCCCTCTAGACTGGGTGTAGGGGTTGGGAACCAGGGCAAAGAAGGGTTTCCCACTGAAGCTTTCCTGAAAAATCACAAAGAAGCGATCGCCAAATTCTGCCTCAACATTTTTCCGCACTGTTTTGTAAGCCGCATCTGGATTCGTGCGGAGTTTACCCCGACATAAAACCGCTTGGGGACGATACTCCAGATTTTGGAGATAGTAGACCCCCCAAGGAAAGCAATTTCGCAGTTCCGTTTCTTCCTGCTTGGTTATTGGACGTAGCCCTAACTTTCCAGCCGCCTGGGAAACGGTTGATCCAGTCGCTGAGTTTTGAGAGGGTGTCGGCATCCGGTTCATCGTGGTAACCGAGTACCTGCCAATAAAGTAGGCAATGAAAACAAGTAAAATTAGGAGTAACCAGAGTTCCATGATGTACAGATACCCATTCGTAATAAAAGCAAAATCTTGACCCAGATGAGTCGGATTAGTCCAAGTGGCTAATGATTACAGACCAATCCGTATTGTGCAACCTGATTTGTATTAAACGGATCATCGTGTTTTTCGTTCCAGATCGTCGCCCAATCTAAAAGCTACTGTGTTCAAATCCCCACGCCTAGTCCTTAATCACATTTTCGCATTTCCACCCAATCGTGACACCTTAGGAGGTACAGCTTATTTCATTGTAGAGAATGGGACTGGGGTGTTGATTGATTGTCCAGCTTGGCATGATGGCACTCACCAATTTTTGCGGGATCACGGCGGTGTCTCCTGTCTGTTCATTACCCATCGCGGCGGTATTGGCAAAGCCCAGGAGATTCAGGAAGCCTTTGGCTGTAACCTGGTGATTCAAGAACAAGAAGCCTACCTGCTACCCAGCGCCCAAGTTACCCCCTTTGAGCGAGAGTTGACAATTTGCGATCGCTGTACTGCCTTATGGACACCGGGTCATTCTCCGGGTTCAGCTTGCCTTTACTACAACCAGGAAGGGGGCGTATTATTTTCTGGACGCCATTTGCTACCGAACCCAGAGGGAGAACCTATACCGTTACGAGTGTCAAAAACATTTCACTGGCAACGGCAACTTCGCAGTCTCCAGTCTCTCCTCGATCGCTTTACACCAAACACCTTGAGTTATATTTGCCCGGGGGCAAACACTGGAGCACTCCGAGGGAAAGGCGCGATCGATCATGCTTATCAACGGTTGTCTCAAATTGACTTAGTTTGATGGTGTAGGGGCGGGTTTCACTATTATCGTTTCCTCCCTCACCCCGATGTCACTAAACCCGCCCCGACTAAGTTTTGACGGCTCGGATCAGCTCTAATTTAATTTTTGCTTCCCCTGAGATCCTGAGACGGGCGGGTTTAGTTCAGTTATCGGTTGGGTCAAAACGTTATTGGTAAAACCCGCCCCTACAGAATCGGCTTCCAGGCTCCCCCCGCTCCCCCAGCTCCCCCAGCTTCCCCTGCTCCCCATCTGTAACTTATGCGGCTTTAGTGGCGAGGACAGAATCACCCGTTAACAATTCCACGGCGGCTTGATATTGTCGATCTGAGGCTGTACCGACACGAGTCACAGGCATCGGATCGAGAGAAACTTCCCAATCCGGGGTAATTCCTAATTTGTTGATATCTCGATGATTGGGAGTCTCGTACTTGGCAACGGTTACGGCTAACCCTGATCCATCGGATAAGTCAAATAAGGACTGAATTAACCCTTTACCAAAGGTTCTTTCCCCGACAAGTTGCGCTCTACCATTGTCTTGAAGTGCGCCCGCTAAAATTTCACTGGCGCTGGCACTTCCCTGGTTGACTAATACAACTAAAGGTGCTTCTGTAATTGCCTGTCCAAAAGCATCAAAACTGCCCATCATGCCATTGCGATTAACGGTATAGACAATAGTGCCACGATCTAGCCAGAGACGAGCAATTTCTAAACCCGCCTGCAATAAACCGCCGGGATTATTCCGCAGATCGAGAATATAAGCATTTGCTCCTTCTTGTTCAAGTTGGTTAATGGCATTAGCGACTTCCATGGGCGCATTGGCACTAAATTGGGTTAAGCGAATGTAGCCAATGGGGATGTTGTTGGATTCAGAATCGAGTGCGGCATAAACTGGATTGAGGGCAATGCGATCGCGCACCAGTTCAATCACCCTAGGTTGCTCGTCCTTACTCTGAATTGAGAGGGTTACACTTGTGCCAACAGGTCCACGCATCCGGGCGGCAGCTTCATCAAGGGTTAAGGTGTCTGTGGTTTCGCCATCAATTGCCACAATGCGATCGCGCGGTTGAATTCCGGCTTCCTCGGCGGGAGATCCAGCGATGGGCGCGACAACAGCTAATTGACCAGTTTCATCATCCAGGGCAATTTGTAACCCCACACCCGAAAGTTCACCCGATGTATTCACCTTGAGACTGCGATATTGACTCGGTTTAAGCAGTCGCGTGTAGGGGTCATCCAGGGTGGCTAACATGCCCTGAATCGCCTTGTAAGTGGCATCACGGTTCTCTAAACCTTTCTTAAGGGTATTCTGGCGCACCAGCCACCAGTTTTGCTCGTTAAAGGAGTCATCCACATAAGCTTGCGAGACAATCCGCCACGCTTCGGAAAATAGTTGTTGTTCTTGAGTCGATGCTGAAGCTGAGGGAGTCCACCCCACCCATAGCAGGACAATTTGGCAAAGGATTATCAGTCCAACCCAGAATGATCGTTTTGGCATAACTCAACAAAAATTAACGCTAGGCTTTGATGCTCTCATCTATCTAGTTTGGCAAAGTCTGAGAAAATAAGTGTGCCAACTGCACAGTTTTCCGAGGGAGCTGGGGGAGATGGGGAGCTGGGGGAGCTGGGGAAGCTGGGGAAGCGATTTCCTCAACAAAGGACGAATGACCAATGACGAATGACCAATGACAAAGGACTACTCTTGTCAAGTTATGTTACATTTCTCATAGAGC
>NZ_JBKHHI010000256.1:0-9525 GCF_046539235.1 Coleofasciculus sp. | reverse complement strand
ATCCCTGTTCGATGCGCTCCACGTTGAGTGTAGAGGTGTATCATGGCACGTCTGTTAATGATAACGTTTTGTTCAAAACTCGCCCTAGTGCAGCGCGGCGGAAATAACTCACCAGTTAACCAGCTCCCTAAAAGCAGCATACCTTATGTTCCTTATCGCCTTCTGCCCTGGAGCCTTCGGACTTGGAGCCTGCTTGTACTAGATGCAAATAAACCCGCCCCAATTGAGTTAAAGCGTTGTGGAAATCTTTGACAAAGGACAAATGACCAATGACAAATGACAAAGGACAAATAAGAAATGACATTCCTCCTGGATATCTAAATATTATGGGATACGTGGACGAGTCAGAAGTAAATGGTCCTGGCTGTCGCGCTGTTGTTTGGGTGCAAGGGTGTAAACGAGAATGTGCAAGCTGTTTCAATCCAGCATCCTGGTCTTTTGAAATTAACCAGTTAATTGCTATTGATGAATTAGCGGATAAAATTTTGTCCAATCCCCGCAATCAAGGAGTAACCTTTTCTGGTGGAGAACCATTTTGGCAAGGGCCAGCCCTAGCGCAGTTAGCTAAGAAACTCAAAGCGGCGGGGTTAAATGTTATGTCATTTAGTGGATTTACTTTAGGGGAACTGCAATCACCCGATGCTCCTCCAGGCGCACAAGAGTTATTAGGACAACTTGATATTTTAGTCGATGGTCCCTTTGTCGAATCCTTGGCAATTCATTCCCCCGATTCACCCGTCTCCTCTCGAAATCAGCGCGTTCGTGTATTTAATCCCGCATTAAAAGACCAAATTACCTGGGCTTCTGATCAAATGGAGATTCATATCCTTAAAGATGGTAGTCGCATTGTTACAGGATTTCGAGGTCAAATGAATTTAAGCGAAGGTTAAATGCCGTAAAACGTTTACTTAGTCAAAGTTTGACACTCATAGTATTACAGCACAAAAGTGAAATTTACCGATTATTTACCCTGAGTGTTGATATAATCGCTACTCGAACCACTATCAGGGTTGAGGAAAAAAATCATGTCAGACTGGCAGGAAATTACAGGTGGCGTCACAGCACCGAGAGGATATCGCGCATATGGAATAGTAGCTGGACTTAAGCCTTCAGGACTGCCGGATTTGGCATTGATTGTATCGGATGTGGAGGCGATCGCAGCCGGAGTCTTTACTCTAAATCAGGTTTGTGCTGCACCTGTTACCTATTGTCGCCAGCGTCTGCAAAAAAAAGCCAGCGCCCGTGCTATTCTAGTGAACGCTGGTCAAGCGAATGCGGCAACCGGGGAAGCGGGGTGGCAAGATGCTTTGGACTCGGCGAAGGCATTGGCACAAGCCCTGAATATTGCTCCAGAGTCTATCTTATTAGGCTCCACGGGTGTGATTGGACAGCGTATTCCCATGGATGCCCTCCTCGCCGGAATTCCTCAATTGGTGGAAGGCTTATCAGAACTGGGTTCCAATGCTGCTGCCCAAGCGATTATTACTACAGATTTGGTGACAAAATCCATTGCCTTGGAAACCACGATTGACGATCGCCCAGTACGGATTGGTGGGATTGCCAAAGGTTCAGGGATGATTCACCCGAATATGGCAACAATGTTGGCGTTTGTTACCTGTGATGCAGTGGTTTCTACACCGTTATGGCAAAAAATGTTAAGTCGGGCGGCGGATAAAAGCTTTAATCAAATTACCGTCGATGGGGATACCAGTACCAACGATACCCTGATTGCGTTGGCGAATGGTCAATCTCGCACCTCAGCGATTACAGAAATGGGACATAATGCGGAAAAGTTAGAAGCGATGCTGACGGCGGTATGCCAACATTTAGCCAAGGCGATCGCACGAGATGGCGAAGGGGCGACGTGTTTGATGGAAGTACAGGTGACAGGCGCACCCAATGATCAAGCCGCACGTCAAATTGCCCGAATGATTGCGGGTTCATCCTTAGTAAAATCTGCCATATTTGGTCGTGATCCCAACTGGGGAAGAATAGCGGGCGCGGCGGGGCGTGCAGGTGTCCCCTTTTCCCAAGAAGCCTTGCGGATTCAGATGGGGGATTTTGTGCTAATGGATAAGGGTCAACCTTTACCCTTTGACCGAGATGCGGCGAGTGCTTATTTGAAAAATGCCGCGACTGGGGCGTATTTGAAAGAGGATACCGTTTTAATTTCGGTCAGTATTGGCAATGAACCAGGTACGGGTAAGGCGTGGGGCTGTGATTTGAGTTATGACTATGTGAAAATTAATGCCGAGTATACGACGTGAGGGCGATGGTTCGGTTCAGGGGGCGATGGTTCGGTTCAGGGGGCGATTGAAATCGCGGCTACACAAACCAAACCCGCCTGCGCGGGTTCAAGAGTTCAAGAAAAATTAGAGCAAATTCTGTGTAAAATTATGCCAAGACCGGACATGATATTAGGTGCAATTAGAAATCGCGGTTTCACAAATCAAACCCACCGGAGTTTACTCCTGAGCGAAGCAAAGGGCGGGTTTAAGAAATATGAGGTCTAATTTTACGCAGTTGTATCTTCATTGTGTTTGGGCAACTTGGGATAGATTGCCTTTGCTTACGAGCGATATCCAGGAGGCAGTTTATGCAGCAATTATTGGGGAATGCCAACAGCTAAAATATACAGTTATTGCCTTGGGCGGTATTGAAGATCATGTACATCTATTAATAAGTTTTCTCCCTACTATAGCGGTTTCCGACTTGATCAAACAAGTTAAAGGAAGTTCTTCTCATTTAGTTACCCATGAAATTAAGCCAGGGGAATTCTTCAAATGGCAAGGCAGCTACGGCGCATTCACTGTTAGCCATGATCATCTTGACCAGGTAGCTAATTACATCAGAAATCAGCCGATTCACCATCGACAGAAATCAATAATTCCTACTTGGGAATTAATGGCTAACTGAGCAATTAAATCATTCATAGTGGTTATAAATCGCGTTTATATGATTATATGATGTGAAAACCTGCTTTTATTGGTTTCCGATAAAGTACAAGTTGTAAGTCCGCGAAGGAAGTACCAACTGATATCTTCCGCCAACGGGTGGAACAATCTCTCCAGCGCGATCGCTTTACCACTACCCCTCAATTATCATGCTCAAAAAAATCGGCATCATCTGCTTAGCATTCCTGGTAGGAATTCTCATCTTTCCCCCTTTAACCTCCGCCCAATCCACCGCCGCTTTAGCCTCACGCCTCTCGCGTCTCGAAACCGAGAACTTCCAGTTGCGATCGCAAATAAGCCGCATTGAGTCTCAGCTTGCTACCTTAACTCGGCAAGTTCCCAGCCCAAATCGCCCTCTCAACCCCCCAACGCCAGCACCATCAGTCCCCCCCAGAACCCCACCGCGAGTCTTATCCTCTGATCAGAGGTTTGACCGACTCGCTACCCTAGTTATCGAACTCAAGGAACGGATTCAAGACTTAGAAGCCCAAGTTGCTGAACTCCAGGAACAGATATAATTGGTCGGGGCAGGTTTAGTTATATCTTAATATTGGCGTCAGGTCAGGGCGGGTTTTGCACAAACGTTATTATCCATAGCCAAACGAAAGTCCCTAAACTCGCCCCGACAAACCCTGCTTTTACTGCTCACTTTTTTGCCTGAATCACCTGTAAACTCCCCCCCGCATGCAGACGCTGTTCACAGGATGCAAACCCTGTCTGCTTCAGCAATCTCACCAAATCCGTCTCCAATAATTGCCACGCCGTTTTTGTTTCAAATAACCACAGAAACAGGGCGACTCCCGGCATAAATAAAACATTAGTCGGCTTGTGAAAATCCACCAGCGCGAACACACCACCCGGTTTCAACACCCGATACACTTCCCTAAGAATTTGCGGCAACACTGACGGTGGCATCTCATGGAGTGCTACACTGGTATGCACCAGATCAAACTGATTGTCCGAAAACGGCATATCCTCGGCAAAGGCTTCTACATACTTCGCTTGCGGCACATTCTTTTCGGCGCGTTGCAGCGATAAGGGTGAAACATCCAGTCCTGTGACATTCTGGGAATACTCGACCAGAAAGCGGGTAGCCTGACCCCCACCACAGCACAGGTCTAACACTTGGGTTTCTGACTCAATTGTTAAACCGTGCAAAGGCAGATGGTGGAATCGCCGTTCTCCACCCACACTCGTGGCGGCTAATCGAGAAATCGTGTCATATAGCCACTGATACTTATAACTCAACGGTCTTAATACGGTTGCCATAGTTCTGCTAGGATTAAGAATCTAGATTTTTTCCGGAAAACTCAGACTATTACCAGCATATATTGTTAAAATCAGTAACAAATATGAAATATTTGGAATGCCGTGGTTGCTATGGGTCGTGTTGGGGTATTATTACTTAATTTAGGTGGACCGGATAATTTAGAGGATGTCCGCCCCTTTCTTTTTAATCTATTTGCCGATCCCGAAATTATTCGCCTGCCATTTTCGTGGATGCAAAAGCCCCTGGCTTGGTTAATCTCGACAATGCGGGCAAAGAAGTCGCAAGAGAATTACCGTCAAATTGGTGGGGGTTCACCGCTGCGGCACATTACTGAAGCCCAAGCCCAAGCTTTACAGGAGACGTTAAAGCAGCATGGGCAAGAGGCGAATATCTATGTGGGTATGCGTTACTGGCATCCCTTCACCGAGGAAGCGATCGCCCACATTAAACGCGATCGCATTGAACACCTAGTCATTTTACCCCTATACCCGCAATTTTCCATCAGTACCAGTGGTTCCAGTTTCCGGCTTCTGGAACAACTTTGGCAGGACGATGCTACACTCAACCAACTGGAATACACGGTCATTCCCTCTTGGTATCAAGAACCGGGCTACCTGCAAGCCATGGCAGACTTAATTGATCAGGAACTGCAACGGTTTGATAATCCTGACGCTGTTCATATTTTCTTCAGCGCCCATGGTGTTCCCAGTAGCTATGTCACAGAAGCTGGAGACCCCTACCAGCAAGAGATTGAGCATTGCACAGATCTAATTATGCAGACGCTCAATCGCCCCAACCCTCATACCTTGGCGTATCAAAGTCGGGTGGGTCCTGTGGAGTGGCTGCAACCCTACACTGAAAATGCACTGAAAGAGTTAGGGAATCAAGGAGTCAAAGACTTGCTGGTTGTCCCGATTAGCTTTGTATCTGAACATATTGAAACGTTACAAGAAGTTGATATTGAATATCGGGAAATCGCAGAAGAAGCTGGAATTCACAACTTCCAGCGAGTTCCAGCACTCAATACCCATCCCGTTTTTATTGAATCCCTCGCCACCTTAGTCGTAGATGCCTTAAACACGCCGCCACGAACATTTGCCGAAGTTGTGCGTCCCAGTAAAAAAGTTAAGATGTATCCCCAAGAACGTTGGGAATGGGGTATGACAACGGCGGCTGAAGTCTGGAATGGTCGTTTGGCGATGATTGGCTTTCTAGCTTTAGTTTTGGAGTTAATTAGTGGTCAAGGACCACTTCATTTTGTGGGATTGTTATAAAACAGAGGTAAATGCTTTTACCTTGTCCCCTTCCTCCTTCCCGGGGAACCTTCTGCCTTTTTTCACCAAAGCGTAAGTATTCAACCAGACATGATCTGAGTTTTGGTGGAAAAAATCGATAAAATACTTCAATCAGCCGTCAGGACTAACTGGCGGCTGACACACTATTCCTGTGGTTTTTGCGAACATACCACAAGACATCCCAATTGGAATGCCTATTTGGATGAAAAGGTATTGAGAAATTGCTTAGCGGACTCGCCGCTTACGTCGTCTAGCTACTGCTTTGCGCTTTTTCTTTTCAATCGGCGTCTCAAAGTGACGCAAGCGCTTCATATCTGCAAAAATTCCGGCTTTGGACACTTGCCGCTTAAATCGGCGCAGCGCTGACTCAATTCCTTCATTTTCGCCTACAACCACTTGGGTCATACTATATCCTCCTTCTAGCGTACAGTACATAATGGATGATAATCATCATCCAACTCGATCTCTAACAAAATTAGCGTATTTAGACCAGCAGCGATACTGATCAATCGTGACTGCGTTTAGACTACACTCCCTGGATCAAACCGTAATTTACAAGTAACTGAGACGGCTTCACTCATGAAAGTAGAGCAAACACCTAAACAGTTTTGACCATTACTAGCGTTGATTGAGTGACGCTCTAACGCTTCTCGCTTCGGGTAAGACTAAGCTTCTGAATCCCTTAAATGGGCGATCAGAGATGCTTTCAAGGTACTCATAGTCTTTCCCTTTACGGCTTTTATAGTGAGGTTTGCGCTCACTCTTCCCCACTTGTACGGGGAACAGCTAGTGTTGCTTAACCATACCGATACATCTCTATTTTACGTTTGGTTTTGCATTACTTTATCTGCCCATCAATGGCATCGTTGGACACATTTATCTGAAATATTTTAACGACTGTTGCCATAATAACGATTAATTTCTAAGGGAACAAGCCTGTCCCCTTATCCGGTGAGACAGGACTGAACTTGGCTTGCCATCATGCCCAGATTAGAACTTCGCGATCGCACTGTCAATCAACGTCACCCCCTGTTCCACAGTATCAATGCGACTAAGCTGATCTCGCAAGTCGCTGGCTCCTACAAAACTCTTAGTGTACCACGCCAAATGTTTTCTGGCTTGCTGAACGCCGCGATCGCCTTTATACTCCCATAAAGCCTGTAAATGTTCCTTGGCACAGATTAACCGTTCTACCGTCGTCGGTGGTGCTAACCGTTTCCCCGTTTTCAGGAAATGGTCAATTTCTCCCACCAAAAACGGATACCCCAATGTTCCTCGCGAACACATCACCCCATCCGCCCCCGTTTGTTCCAAACATCTCACAGCTGACTCTACCGAAAAAATATCGCCATTAGCAATAACCGGAATCGACAGAACCTGCTTAACCTTACCAATCCACTCCCACTTAGCCTCCCCCTTATACCCTTGGGCGCGGGTACGGGCGTGTAAGGTTAGCATTTGCGCCCCCGCATCTTCCATCCGCTGGGCAAAATCTAGGATATTAATCTCGTCATCACTCCAGCCAATCCGGGTTTTCACCGTAACCGGAACAGAAACCGCCTCCACCACCGCCCGGACAATCGCCACCGCCGTTTCTGGTTCTCGCAGTAACGACGAACCCCCTCCCTTTTTAGTAATTTTATTCACCGGACATCCCATATTAATATCCACCGTATCCGCACCTTCGGCTACGGCTCTCTGGGCGGCTTCTCCCAGAAAATCCGGGCGACAGTCAAATAACTGAATACTAATCGGCTTTTCATTCGGATCAACGTCCATTATTTTGGATAAACCCTTGACATGATGCAATCCGGCTGCATGTACCATTTCCGTATACATCATCGACTCCGGCGCATAGCGGCGCACCAGGCGACGAAATACCAAATCCGTGACACCAGACAGAGGAGACTGGAGAACACGACTCTTAACTTGATAAGAACCAATTTTCAGAGGAGTTGCTAATCGCTGCTGTAACTGAGGAGATAAAAGAATCATTGTTTGTCAAGATCAATTAGGTTATTTATGTTTCGATAACTACAGACTACTTCCACATTTTTTGGTATATTAACACACTTAAGGTGTTGACAGGTTAATACCTTGATAGATCATGAAAGCTGAACAACCATTACGGATTAAGGCTTTTAAGGTCATACTATTGGCAGTTTATTAGCTATTTGCTCTAACTATGGCAATCTCCACTATCCAAACACTTTTGACCCATCCAGCGTCTAGGCAACGGTCTAACCAAGCGGTTTTATTTTGGTTCACTTTAAGCTTAACTTACGCGGCGCTTTGTGGAATTTTGTGGTTACATCAAGCTTTTTATAGTGAGTATGTAGCTCAGGATGACGCCAGACAGCAAGTATTTTGGATGCGGCAGTTTTTAGACCCAGAGTTATTTAGTAATGATTTAATTGCTAATTATTTTCAATCAATTGCCCCAAAGGGATGGTCTGCTCTTTACAGGATTATGGCAATATTGGGCATCGATCCAATCGTCTTCAGTAAAATTTTGCCGTTTCCTCTGATTTTACTCACAACAGCCTACTGTTTCCTCGTCTGCATACAAATTTTACCTGTACCAGCAACAGGATTTATTGCCTCAGTACTCTTGAACCAATATTTATTAGTGGGAGCCGATATGACCAGTGGCACACCCAGAGATTTTGTTTATTTGTTATATCTATCATTTTTTTACTATTTAATCCGGCGTTCAGTAATGCCTTGTTTAGGCGTAATTCTTTTAACTGGACTTTTTTATCCCACTTCTATCTTTATCCAATCTGTGCTTTTAATTTTGAGGTTAGTCATCTGGAATAGAGGACATCTGACGTTTTCTCGGAATCGACTGGACTATCTATTATGTGGTAGCGGACTGGGGATTGCGTTTCTCGTACTGTTACCCTATGCCCTCAGTTCCTCAGAATTTGGTCCAACGATTACATTAATTCAAGCCAATGCCATGCCAGATGCTTTAATTACAATGACAGGAAAAACCTTTCTTGACCGCAGTCACGGGAAATTGTGGTTACTCGGAGAAATGGGTTTGATTCCTGGAAGACCATTTCAATGGCCCCTAGTGGCACCCTATCCCCCACTGATTTTTACGGGTATTTTGTTACCTATATTGCTCCGATATTCATCTTACTTTCCTCTAGCCCAGCGTATTACTCGTAAAGTTCTAATTTTGCCTCAAGCACTTTTGGCATCCTACTGCATGTTTTTTATCAGCCATGCCATACTTTTCAAATTGCATTATCCCGGTCGCTACACAGGGCGTATATTTTGGATTGTATTGGCTCTTGCGGCTGCCCTTGTGGTGACGGTAGTATTAGATACAATTTTGCATTGGCTACAACGACAAAGACAAACTTGGTTCTATCCGCTTTTAAGTATTAGCACCGTCCTATTGTTTGCCGTTGCTGTTGTTTTTCCTCCCGTATATGCGATGAAATTTACCAATGCTTTCCGTTATCCTAGATACCCCCAATCTGGGTATGCTCAAGGTACGATCCCTCAAGTCTATGAGTTTTTCTTAGATCAACCGAAAGATACTGTAATAGCCTCTTTATCGCCGGAAAGTCAGAATATACCAACGTTTGCGAAACGCTCGATTCTAGTGAGTAAAAAGTATGCGATTCCCTTCCACTTAGGCTACTATCGCAAAATTCGTCAACGCATTTTCGATCAGATTCGCGCTCAGTACAGTCCGAGCCTGCCAGAAGTACAGGATTTTATTCGGAAATATAAAGTGGATTTTTGGCTGATTTATCGTCCGGAACTGACACTAGATTATCTCATGAAGAACAAATGGCTAAACGCATTTAAACCCGTAACCCCTGAAGCAATAGTAAAATTGAAACAAGGAAAAACTCCAGCATTAGCCAAGATTATGAATCGCTGTTCAGTCCTCGATACAGAGGACTATATGGTTGTGCCAACAGATTGTATAATGAAAGAACTAGATTAAATAAAATTTCATTGACTTAAACTGGATTCGTAGTAG
>NZ_JBKHHI010000255.1:0-9541 GCF_046539235.1 Coleofasciculus sp. | reverse complement strand
GCCCAATTCATTTTTCAGCCAATCATAAAAGGGGGGTAGGCGTTTTTGTAAGACTGCGCCCGCAGTGGGTAAAGTCTCTTTAAGTTTGCGGATATCTAGACTCTCCAATAGTTGTTGGAGTTCGGGGGATTTGAGACAGTCAGCGAGGGACTGAGACAAAATCTCATTGACTTGAGTTTCACTAATTCCTAAGTGTTGAGAAAAGACTGATACTGTAGAAGGCATAGTTGTCATGATTATCTTAAATGCTATGAGTTGATTATCCTCAAAAGGTGGTTCTGGGTTCTATGAGGTAGCTCATAGAGGGATAAATAGGTGCTAAAGTCCAGGTAGCGAGAATCAGTCTACTCTCTCATCTGTGAGGGCAGTTCAACTTCTGGTAGGAGAGGTCTAATGAGTCATCATCTCAATCTTGATCGTCGTCTAGCACCTTTGTATAACTTAGAGAAAAGCAATCTCAAAACTCTTGACTGATGACGCGATCACCCGTTCGCGCAGCGTCTCGAAGAGAAGGATTTAACTTCGTTATCGCGCCACCCATTAGCAAGACTTTTTTACTGGTGAATTAAAATGCTAGCAACCCTTGACCAACTTTCACAAATTCAATTGTTTGCCACATTAAATAATGAAGAACATCAAAAATTACAACCTTATACTCAGATATACTTCTACCAAAAGGGAGAAATTATTTTGCACGAAGGGGATGACTTAGCTCCACAATTGTATAGTTTACTGATAGGTTCCCTGCAAGTGACTAAAATTGCCACCACTGGCAAAGAAACTGTACTTCGGATATTGACAAATGGAGAGATCTTTGCGGCTCCTGCTTTGGTGGGAAGCCCAATTGCACCAGCGACAGTAACAGCGCAATCCGATTGTGAAATTCTCACTGTAGAGAGATCTGCTTTACTTGCCACAATTCAGGAACACCCGGAAATTGCCCTGCTGATGTTGGCGGTGTTTAACACCCGACTGCAAGAACTTCATGACACCGTACACGGTTTAATTTCTGAACGAGCAATTGTTCGGTTAGCTCGTTTCATTCAACATTTTGCTGACCAGTATGGCGTAGAAGTAAACCCAGGGAGTCAAAAGCTCAAGATGAAGCTCCCTTACTATCGTTTAGCCCGTAGTATTGGAATTAGCTACGAAGAATGTGTCCGTTTAGTAAGGAGTCTGAAGTTGGTACTGAGTTATCAGCGAGGAGGGGAGATTATTATCTTAGATCGAGATAAGTTGGACGCGATCGCTCAAGGGGACTATCCCTAGTTTTGTTTAGGATTTAAGTCACAGTGACGGGCATTGACGACTCAACAGTTGATGATCTTAAGGAAGTTTTTCAAATCCAAAAACCCAATCTAATTGGTCTGGGGATTTTCTGAGAGAGTGAGAAGAAACGCCAGGTTTTCCTCAGCTTTGAAAGCGTGCTTTGCATTGGCTGTCATTAAGACAAACACTCCTGGAGCAAGGGCAATCTCTTTCCCTTCCAAAGTTAAAGTTCCTTTTCCCGCCAAAACATTAACTGTTGCATTGCGAGGGGAAGTATGTTCAGAAATGTCTGTTCCGGCACTCAAGCAGAATAAAGTATATTGGCAGTTTTGGTCTTTGAATAAGACTTTACTGAGAATTCCCGCCTGGGGATATTCGATTCTATCTGGGAGATTGAGAGTAAAGGATTGGCTTAGTTGATTAGTTTCTTGGGTCATGGTAATGATTTCTCTATTTTTTTCAGTATCTTATTAGATTCGGATAGTTAGTTTCTAGGCGTTGCACAGAGAATGATGTAACCTAATTCGTCACGATACTTCTCAAAGATCTCTCGCATCTGCAACACCCGTTGACGAATAGGAGGTTGAGTAAAAACATTCCACGCAATCTTGAGGGTATTAACTAAACCTTCATCCACAATCATTTGCTGCGGACTGAGTAAACCCATTGCCCCGGTTTGGTACTGCTGCACCTGCAATCCTGCAGTTTCACAGAGTTCTAACCATCCAATTTCGGAAATCGGAGTAGTGTTAGTACGAATTACCCGTGCTAAATCGGCATGAATTTGGGCTTCTTTGGCTTTGGCTAGAAGTTCATGAGAAAGGAATTGACCTCCTGGTTTGAGCTTTTGACCAATCCCTTTCAAAACTTTCGCTTTACCCGAAGCAGATTGCATTGAAAGGATAGCTTCTGCCAAGACATAATCAAACTGTCCTGAGATGGTTTCTAAGTGAAAGATATCACCTTCAACAATTTCGATTTGGTTTTCTAATCCTGCTACACGAATATTTTCACGGGCTTTCTGGACACTCTCAGGATTTTTCTCAACGCCGATGACTTTTACACCGTAGCGTTGGGCTAGAGTCATAGCACTATAGCCAAAACTTGCTGCTAGTTCCAAAACGGTTTTATTAGGTTGGAAATCTGCCCACTCCAGTAGTTGTTCAGTAGCACTGCGCCCTCCAGGACGGAGATATTTCTTTCCAGTTATTGCTAGAATCTGGTGTCCCGGGGCTTTCTCGATATCTTGGTTGATCTGGATCATTTCGCCCACCTCTTTAGAATTGTTGCTACTTTTACTATCGCACAAGTTCACTGTTCCGTCTTTGAGGTAGCTCAAGGGAAAATAGATTATTTACCAATTCTCCGCAAGGATAAAACGACACCTAACCGCAAACGACGCTACCGCGTTATCCAAGATGCTGTAGATCTCACAGAGGCTTGGAGCCGATAAAGCTAATGGCGCTGACTTAAGTGGCACATTGCCAACTTGGACGCCAGGAAATACATTTCCGAAACCTAAAGCTTAAGTAAGCCTTAGCTTACTAGGTAAATCTTGCAACCCGTTTTAACGGGTTTAAGCTTTTAGCCGGAACTTTAGTTCCAGGCTTAATGGGCTATCTATTCCTGAATTTCGCTGGTATAATGCAGCTTAATAAAACTATCAAAGGAATACCAAGCTAAAACATACCAAGGAATCACTTCTATCATCAATCCCTTAACGATTAATTGCCTTATCGCTAAAACACTAAAACCCAAAGGAATCAAAAATCTGATGTCAACTATCCCATCTGTTGCCCGTCTCACGCGCCGATTGAGATGAGTGACAGCATGAGTTACGCTAGCCGCCGCATCAGATTGACCGTTAGCCGAACGTCTCGGTTGTTGTTCAGGAATCGGGCTAAACGTGATCCCTAAATCCTGCAAAATCGCCCAAACTCCCTCGAAATTAATGTGATCTTGGGCGTAAAAAATAGTAATACTGCCACTGTGGATATTAGCTCGTACCCGATAAATCTCTAGACGTTCATTTAACAAGTTGATCAGCGGTTCAATATCCTCAGATTGGCGATACTCTGGAGCCACCCGCAATCGCACTCGCCCTGGGGTTTGACTGATCAGTTCAGCATAAATAGGTGAATTACCCATTTCTGGCGTCGTTTCTCTTAATTTTGGCATTTTAGAATTATTGGTTATCAGCATAATTAATTCTCAATTATAAATTTTGCACCGTGCATTGTAGAGACGTTGCATGCAACGTCTCTACAGGGTTAATGGAAATTAACCTTCACTATTCGGCGCGGGTTCCAATTCGGCTTGGCTTTTTTTCTCAGCCAATTCTGCCTTCGCTTCTGCCACGATGTCTTCAAAAACTTCGCCAGTTTCTGACATCATCCCTTTACCTTTTTCGTAAAAGACAATTCCACCTTTGACCATCGCTTTGGCAACAGGTTTCCCCACCTTGACCGCAGCCGGAATCAGCAACGGCGCAGCCACAACGGCACCAATACCCGCCACAACACCGGGAACTCCCAGATCTTCAAACAGATCAGTTATTTTAAACGCCATAATGTACCTCCTTCATTCAAAAAACTTTTCCGGAACTGTTATTCTAACAACCTACCTAGGAAAATGCATGATCCTAGGGATACAGGGTTAGTTCGTTTCCGGATGATTGGACACTTGGACAATGCTACTCTCGTCTAATTCAGTCGCCAGTTCTGCCTTACTCTGGGCGACTAAATCGCCAAAGGCTTCGCCAGCTTCTGCCATGACAATTTTGCTCTTTTCATAGAAGACAATGCCACCTTTAATCGCAGCTTTGGCAACAGGTTTGCCTGCTTTCGCCAGCGCCGGACCAAAAATCGGTGCAAGAACCACAGCACCAACACCGACAAGAACACCGGGAATGCCAATGTCTTCCACTAAATCTTCAAGATTGAATAAACTCATAAAACACCTCCAAAAGTAAGTTAATTGAAACCTTTTGCCTGGGCGCGTCTGGTTATCGGGGCGGGTTTAGTCACATCTGGGTGACAACATCAGATAATTGTGAAACCCGCCCCTACACAAACCTGCCCACATGAGGGGAGATGGGGCGGGTTTAGTCACATCCGGGTGACAACATCAGATAATAATGAAACCCGCCCCTACAGTCGGAAAAACTCCAATTAATCGCTAGCAACTTCCACATCAATCGCGGCTTTATCTCCCTTGAGTGCAGGGCGCAATCCGTTGACGCCAGCAATCACACTAGAGCCATTATTAATTAAGGTTGCTGTCATCGGATTTAATCCCACCGTTGCCGCGATCGCTAAACCAGATAAATTAGGTACAGCGACGATATTGGTATTCTGGCGGATAATCTGTTTAGCATTCCGTGCGATCGCAATGGCTTCCACTAAACCCCGCAAATTATTCTGCATCAGCACCACATCAGCGGTTTCACGGGCAATATCTGATCCATCCCGGAAGGATACCGATACATCAGCATAGGCTAACGCCGCTGAATCATTCAGTCCATCGCCAACAAACGCCACCGTTTTCCCCGCTTCATGTAACTGCTGCACCACTTCAGCTTTGCGTTGGGGGAAGGCTTCGGCGTGGGTATGACTGGGAGGAATATTCAATTGAGCCGCTACAGTCGCCGCCCGTTGACAATTATCCCCCGTCAGGATATGAATTTCCGCCCCAATCTCATCTCGCAAAATGGCAATCACTTCGGCACTTTCTGGGCGCAAGGGATCGGTATATTGCAATATACCCAGAAGTCTGCCATTACTTGCCACATAAATTGTCGGATATCCAGTTGTCTTCACTTCCGGATGGGCGGTATAGAATGACTCTAGGTCAACTCCCTCTTTCACCAAGAAGCGTTCACTCCCCACTAACACCGTCTGTCCTTCAATTTGCGCCTGAATCCCTAAACCGACTTGGTAATCCCACTCACCACGCTGGGGTATAATCACCTCCTGATAATTGGCGTAACGCATCACCGCTTCCGCAACCGGGTGGGTAATCCGTTGTTCCGCCGCCGCCGCCAGTCGCAGCACATCTAATTCAGAAATGGCGGGATCAGCGGTTTTAATCCCAATCATGGCTACATCGCCTTGCGTCAATGTTCCCGTCTTATCAAAAACGATCGCATCAACTCGCGCCAACTGTTCTAACGCCCGCCCACTCCGCAATAGAATCCCTTGACGGGCTGCACTTAACATCGCCGCCATCACGGTAGTTGGTACCGATACCCGAATCCCAGTAGCAAAGTCAATGGTGAAAATCGACGCCGCCCTCGCCGCATTCCGAGTTAGAGCAAAAATAGCTCCCCCTAATAATAAAGTAGGCAGTACCATGCGATCGGCAATTTTCGCCGCATAGTTTTCTACACGAGTATCATGAACTGGGGCATCTTGTAGTAACTTCAGGGTTCGTCCTGCCAGGGTATCTGCACCAATGCGTTCGGCTAAAATATACAGTTGTCCTTCCCGTACCAACGTAGAGGCATAAACGCTATCCCCCTCACTTCGCACCACGGGCATAGCTTCACCCGTGAGTTTTTGCTCATCAATCAGGGCTTTACCTTGGAGAATCTGCCCATCCACGGGAATCTGATTCCCCGGATAAACAATCACCGTATCCTCTGGCTGTACCTGTTCAATCGGAATTTGCTGTTTTTCGCCATTCCTTTCCACCCAAACAAACTTTGCCAAGGAACTGAGTAAGTCTAGGGTTTGACTGTGAGAGGAACGCGCCGTGCGTTCTCGAATTGCCTCACCCAGTTCAATTAGCCCCAACATACTACAGGAGGTGAGGAAGTGGCGTTGAGCGGTAATAATTGTAATCGCGGCTAGATCCAGAAAATCCACATTCAGGCGGCGTTCCTGAGTAATACTTTCCATCGCCCGTCGAGCCACAGGTATTGTTGCTAGTGCGATCGTACCGCTGATAATTAAAGGATGGAACGATAACCCCAATCGACCACTAACCAGAGAAATCACTGTGGCTAACGTCGGTAATTTTAATCGAGACCAATTTCCGGGTTCCGGGGAGTTCTCTACCTGAATCGTATTCTCTGGAATCGTTAGCGCCGCATTGGTAGCAAGCTGAATCAGTTTTCCTAAACGGGAACGCATCTGGCTATCAGGTTCACCGGGCAGATAGCGAATCACCACCGATGCGGCGGCTGGTTTTAACCGCACCGATGTAACCTGGGGTTCTGCGGCTAAAAGCCGTTGCAGCCGTTGAGCATAGTTAGAATCATGAGCAATGCGCGGAATCCGAAACCGCACTCGTCCAGGAGTTGAGTGAACCACTCGATAGGTTACCTGAACTTGTCGTGTTTTTGGCTTGGTTCGCTCAATCACAGTTGGCGATTTACGTTCCATGGCTGCTGTCTGTTTCTGGGAAACATTGCCAGATGTCAAAAGCACTTGCTTCATTATCACCACCCTCTCTTTGTGTCAATACAATTTATTTTGGTGAGCAATATCGGGAGCTAACCCGCTCCCCAGGGTGAAAATCACAACTCAAAATTGCGGTTGGGGTAGGTTGAGTCTGATCATTCGTAAACTACCTTTTTGAACTCAAAACTGGGATTAAACGCCTACGATTGGCATTTTTGCCATCAATCTGAGCAGGGTGGAAAGCGCTGCTGACTTAAAATCCAACCAAGGACTCACTGAGGTGGCGATCGCGGCTTGAGTGTCTTCCATGGGTTCTGGTTGATCAGCAACAGAATCATTGGTGTTGGCGGGTTGTACATCCTGATCAACAGAACTCTCCCCAGCCTCCTCACTTTTGTGATCCTCTTGTTCTACCTGCACCGGAGGAGTCAACGAATTCGGCTCGGCTGAACTTGTCTCCGGTGGAGACAAATCCGGCTCGGCTGCAATTTCCTCAGATCCTTCCTCTGGTTCATCTGGAAGGGCGGGTTTAGTCAAGTTATCTGTTGTCTCCCGAACGTTATCGGTAAAACCCGCCCCTACAACCGGGTTCCCAGACGTGCCTGCAGACGTGCCTGCAGACGTGCCATGGCACGTCTCTACATTCTCTGCTCCTCTGCTCCCCGGCTCCTTGGAGTCAGGATTAGCAGCAATTTGAATCAGACTAATGAAATGTAACCCAGCTTCTGCTTCGCCAACCTGCATCGGGTTGTAGGTGATCACCACCGATGCGACGGTGCTGTTGCAGCGCATCTGGGTAATCCAATCATCCTTTTTAACTAAGGATTGCAATCGGCGCAGATAGGCTGAATCTTCGGCAACTTTGGGAACACGAAAACGCATCCGTCCAGGAACCGCATGAACTAAGCCATAGACAACCGTTGAATTGGCATTCAATGCGACGGTTGACTGGTTGCCATTCTGCTGATCAGGTGTAACATTTGGAATATTATCTCCGTTTAAATCAGCATTATTTCTTTCTGCTTTGCCACCTTGCTTCTGAGCTTCTGCCCTCTGCCCCTTGACGTTGTTCGAGAGCATGCTTCTACCCTCTGCCGTCCCTTCTGACTCACCTTCTGCCAAATCCCAGCTCTGCATAATCTGACGGACAACATTGGTTATCAGTAGATAAACTGGAATTGACCGCCACCCTTGAATTCCCAGTTGCCTTGTGGTCAACAGTCCAATCAATAGAGGAATGAAGGATTGAAGCTGAGTTCCCGCTTTTTTCCAAGCCTCTGCGTCTAAGGGTTCCTTACTCTGGGGCTGTTTAATTTCGGCAATTCCTAAATCCCCCAGCATCTTAAATAGTTGAGCTAGAGATAACTGATTCGTATCAAAGGTAATGAGTAAACTTCCGATTTGCTCATTGGTTCGTATCTCTCGCACGCCGACCCGCTTCCGCAGCCGGGGCGTAACCGCTCTCAATACGGTTCCGGGTTCCTCTCCTAAGACTCGGAGTCTTAGACGACCAGGAACAACATGTAAAATTTCGACCTCCCGCTCTGGGCGAGGTGAAACCACACCAACCATTGGCATTGACCCTCGTAACAGTAGTGTAGTGTGGAGTTTCTCTGGTTAAGAACAGGTTAACCTCCACACTTAAGCATACACCCTATTTGGAAATTTTATCTGAAAAAAAGATTATGAATGTGAGAAACTTTCTTAACCTAACCTTATACTCTATGTATACAGCAATACATTTATTCACTTGTCGCTTTAAATTTTGGATGATAGAAGCTTGGCTGATTCAATAGTTGAGCCTTAACCCGGCTTGGGTTTAATAAAAGTTTAAAAAGGAAGCCAAAGCTCAAGTCAGCTCAAGCTGATACAAAGTTGCAGTCAAAGAGGCAATTTATCCCCTTCGAGGGCAGGCTCCGTGAGGCGAAGCATCTATGTCCAGCTTTTAAAGGTCGTTCCTGGCTATAGCTTCACGCTTCGCTCTTCCTAGTGCAAGAAGGCAGAAATCACTGAACAGCTAATATCTTCCCCAGCTTCATCGTATCTACGAAGCTGCTCAAGTATAAGCTGTTTGGCATTTAAACCTTAATATCAATTTATTTGCAGGAGGTTTCAGACTCCCCTTACAGCAGTTTGCTCTGCTATGCGGTACATCGCTGTAAAACTTCGTCCTTTGTCATCCCTGATTGGAGGGGTGTAACAAAAGTCACCTTGGGTCTTGACCAAAACTTCATCAAGTTATCATAATTTCTTTATTCAAGCTTCATAAAAAACAAAGACAAAGTTTATAAAATCAAGTTAAATTAAAAATTACTCTGGCAAAGAAATATACTATTCAAAACCAGGATTAATTCGATTTAATCCCCGCCAGATTTAATTGGGTTTTGGCAACTTGCCTTCTGAGCAGACAGATCCAAGATTGTTGTCAAGTCAAGACAATTTTAGATAACCCAACATCAAAATACACATTTGGAGAAAGTCGATGAATTACATTTTTGGAACCTATGGTGATGATTTGCTGGAAGGCACATTCAATGATGATGTCATTTTTGGTGGTGAGGGAGTAAATAGGATTAAAGCTAGAGGTGGTGATAATCTGATTTATGGCGGTTCAGGTAAGGATACAATTACCACCGGTTCTGGCAATGACACCATTTATGCCAATGAAGGGATCAATATAATTGATGCTGGAGATGGCAATAATCTGATTTATGGCGGTTCAGGTAAGGATACAATTACCACAGGTTCTGGCAATGACACCATTTATGCCAATGAAGGGATCAACATAATTGATGCTGGAGATGGCAATAATCTAATTTATGGCGGTTCAGGTAAGGATACAATTACCACAGGTTCTGGCAATGACACCA
>NZ_JBKHHI010000254.1:0-9555 GCF_046539235.1 Coleofasciculus sp. | reverse complement strand
CTGGGTTGGTAGTAGGCACTTGAGAAGAAGAAGCGCTAAAGCGCTGACTACAAACACCCGCAATCAATTATCCTCACCCGAAATTAGAGGGGTTTGGCTAACGACTACCGATAGCCAAGTCTTTAACTCCCCAAAGAATATAGCTGAGGCGATGGATTTCCTTGCCAACACTGGATTTAATCTGGTGTTTCCCGTGGTTTGGAATAATGGGGCGACGCTTTATCCCAGTCGCCTAATGCGAGATACGGTGGGACTAGAAATTGATCCCCGCTTTACTGGACGAGATCCCCTCGCTGAACTGATTCAAGCGGCTAAGAACGTGGGATTAGCGGTAATTCCGTGGTTTGAATATGGCTTTGCCTGTTCCTATAATCAAAAGGGTGGACGCATACTTGCCCAAAAACCCGATTGGGCGGCGCGGGATAGTCAAGGGAATTTACTCACAAAAAATAACTTTGAATGGCTGAATGCGTTTGACCCCCAAGTGCAGGATTTTGTCATCGGACTTATCCTAGAAGTTATTAAAAATTACGATATTGCTGGAATTCAGGGAGATGACCGTTTACCCGCCCTACCATCTGAAGGGGGGTATGATACCCAAACAGTACAACGTTATATTCAGCAGTTTAACCAGGAACCGCCTAAAAATCACAAAGACGCCCAATGGCTACAATGGCGGGCAGATTTGCTAACTGATTTCCTGACTCGTCTGTACCGACAGGTGGTTGTGATTAATCCAAACCTGATAATTTCTATCGCACCGAGTCCCTATCCCTGGGGATTACAGGAATATTTACAAGATAATCAAGCGTGGGTGGATCAGGGATTGGTGGATATGATGCATCCCCAATTCTATCGCCGGGATTTTGCTAGTTATAAACAGCTTGTTGATCGGTTGGTGAATGACCAATTAAACCCAGTACAATTGTCTACGGTGATACCCGGAATCCTGATTAAAAGCGGGTCGTATCGCATCAGTTCCCAGGATTTGGTACAAGCAATTGAGTATAATCGCGATCGCGGTTTAGCCGGGGAGGTGTTATTTTTCTATGAGGGCTTGCGCCAGGATAATGATACCTTAGCCAAAGCCTTGCGATCGCACGTCTATGCCCAATCGGTTCCCTTCAACACTGCACAAGTAAAAGCACAAGGGTTTACCCATCGTCGGGTTGGGGCTGAATATCGTTATATTGACCGCTTTGGGAATCTCGTTACTCAGCCTGAATTTGATTGGCTGGATTCGTTTCAGGAGGAACGGGCGCGAGTGCGGATGGGGTACAAGTGGGGCTATATTGACAAAACGGGATACCTGATAACTCGTTTAGAATTTGATCAGGCGGATCAGTTTGCGGAAGGATTAGCACGAGTAAAAATTGGTAGTCGGTATGGGTATATCAATTTATCCGGTCAATGGGTAATTTCTCCCCAGTTTGATCAGGCGACTCGATTCAGTGAAGGGTTAGCGGCGGTGAAGGTTGAAGATCAATGGGGTTATATCGATAAAATTGGTAAATGGGCGATTCCGACTCAGTTTGATCAGGCGGAATTGTTCTCCGAAGGATTAGCGGCGGTACAACTCGCTTTTCAATACGGATATTGCGACTCAACGGGTCAACTGGTGATTCCCGCGAACTTTGACGCAGCGGGGACTTTTGCCCAAGGACTTGCTCCGGTTCAATTGCGCGATCGCTGGGGCTATATTAATCCTACTGGAGAACTGGTTATTGAGCCACAATTTGATGCGGCGCAACCCTTTTCCCAAGAATTAGCCGCCGTCAAAATTGAGTCGTTTTGGGGGTATATCAATCAAAAGGGCGATCAGGTCATTTCACCAGAATTTGATCAAGTCAAACCCTTTAGTGACGGATTAGCCCCCATTCAGATGGGTAAACGATGGGGTTATATTCGTAATCTGTTTGAAAAATCGTAGGGGCGCACCGACGTGCATTGGTGTCAACTTAAGGCTGAAAACCTTACTTAATAAGAGACATGGGGGGAACCAGAAATTAATCAACTTCAAAAGGGGGAACCAGAAATTAATCAACTTCAAAAAGGGGGGAACCAGAAATTAATCAACTTCAAAAGGGGGGAACCAGAAATTAATCAAAGTCCCCCTTTTTAAGGGGGATTTAGGGGGATCTAAACTTTGAGCGCTAGTCATACAAAGTCTTAAGTTGAAACGGATGACCGACGTGCGCCCTATTACCGACTTAATCGGCTGGTTTTAAAGCTTTCTGTGACAAAATGTCATTTAAGTGATTTACAAAAGAAAACTCTTGGTGAAAAGGGTTTCTATTACTAGCTTTAACAGGCATATCTTGGCGACAACGAGAGCAAAACCAATAAATATGCTTGTCACGAACGTGAGCTAGTAACTGAGACGAACAACAAGGACAATTATTCATGGTTATTTCTCCACCCGACGTTAATCAGCTTACTTATTAAATGTAAAAATTTTGGGGAATAATCGTAAAAAATTTTTATTTAATGTTTACCTGTCAAAAGATAGATGTCACCCTCAAATTAATTGTGTATGATGGTAAGTTTAGATAACAAAAAATTAATCATATTTTATCTGGCATCAAATAATGTGTCTTTTCTTTGAGTATTATGCGCCAGCTTAATCGCTCAATCGACCTGGATTGATGCAAGCCACTTGGTTTAGGGTTTATCATTGATTGTTCAAGAGCCATGAACTATGCGCCATGAACGATGAACACAAAAACCCACGTCTTTGAAGCGTGGGATCTGAATAATTTACACTTCTTAAACTCGATCACTCCGATCACTCAGTTGTGATTAAAATCCGTTGCGATAACAACGGATCTAGAGGATTGGTAACAGGCGACGCTGGAGACGGATTAGTTTTCGCGGCATTAGTAGCCGGAACAACAGATATCTCCTGACTATCGTGATTACCAAACCAATGATTTGGAGTATGGCGGATACGAGGCAGAAGCTGAGCAGAATAACAAGGATAGTTGTTCATAATCAATGAATGCACCCAACACCTAACACCTTACATCACTTCTACTCGACCGTCATCTTGCAGATAAACAGCGCGAACCCCCGGAGAACGACCACTGGGCAATACTTCAATGCGTAAGACTCTGGCTTCAGGTTTACGGATATTCACATTTAAGGGTAATCCTTGGGTATCCCACAACACCGCCGAGAAATTTGGGTTAGTATTCCCACCTCGGACAAAGGAGAGAACCTGTCCTGGACTCACAGGTAGAGGGTCTGTAACATCAACTTGTTGAAGTTTGATCACGCTAGAGGTTAAATTCGCTACCTCAACAGTAATCCGTTGACCCGGTACAAATTTGACGGATTCTTGTCTGCAACTGCTGGCAGCCACGCAGGTTCCCGCTTGTGCCGGATGAATATCAGCCGTTGATGGTATTGCCAGCGTCGTGGCGACTAAAAGCACTATTGGCAATTGTTGGGAAAGTTGATTCATCTTATATTATTTGTCCTTCATCTTATGTTATTTTTTAAGCTGTTTGGCATTGAAACCTTAATGTCAATAAGGACGAAATCCTTGTCGTAGTAGTGCGTTTAGCGAAGCCATGCCGCAGGCTTTGCATCTTGCTCGCTACATTGAGCATCTTGCTCGCTACCCATGTACAATTTAAATACGTGACAGCTTAAGAAACATAATTTTATAATTTAGACGTAGAGTGGGCAAAATTTATAACCTTTAAAAGCCTGATAATACCGTTCCTTATTTTTGCCCACCACAGAATAACTTGTTATTGATTATCAGTGCGGCAAAATCTCAGGAAAATGCCAACTATTCCGAATCGATTCCAAATCAGCATCAGTTTTCGCTTGTTTGCGGAAATTGGGATTAATCTCAATTGCCTGTTTTAAACTGTCAATCGCTAAGTCAACATAACCTTGCAACGCTCGACAACAGGCTCTATTATACCAAGTATTAGCCAAGTTCGGTTCGAGTTGCAGGGCGTGGTCGTAGGCAGTAATCGCCTCTGTATATTGTTGTGATTGATAAAAGGCATTACCTAGCGAATTCCAAGCCCGCTCAAAGTCAGGTTTAATTTTAATGGCTTTCTGGTAGGAAGTAATTGCCTCTTTGAATTGATGCAACTCTGCCAAGCAAAGCCCTCTATTATACCATGATTGATATAAATTAGGATTGAGATGAATCGCTTTATCGTAAGCTGCGATCGCGTCATCATACCGTTGATTTTTCAGCAGTTGATTTCCTTGGTTAAACCACTGTAAATCGTCAGCATTTTGGGTTTGATTTCCCTTGTGTTTCATCAGCCAGAGAAAGCCAAGGAATCCGACAATTAATGCCAACTTCGTCGCGGGTTGAGTAAAGAGGACACTCCCTAACTGAATCGCTTCTGGAGGGATATTTAAAATTAAAGCAATTCGATAAATGAACAGAAAAAGTTCTCGACTTGCGGCGGGTACAAACCATAACACGCCAAAAATAAACCAAAAGCTATATCGACCCAATTTATTGAATCGTTGCTGAAGCGATTGCGGTAACCAAGGGCGGAGAATTCCATACCCATCCAGAGGAGGAATAGGCAGTAAATTGATAACAACAGCAAAAATTTGTAGGAAAATGAGAAAGGCTAAACTTTGTCCCAGCCAACCGTCAGGTGATACCGTCACCCAACCCAACCAGAACGGAATCGCCAACGCCACCGTTACCATGGCATTGGCAAAAGGACCAGCCGCCGAGACTGCACTATCCCATCTGCGATCGCGTAATTTACTATGGTCAATATAAACCGCCCCACCGGGAAGGGCAATTCCCCCCATCACCAAGAAAATCATCGGCATTAGCAGACTCAAACCTGGGTCAGTATAGTTGAGGGGATTAAGCGTCAAATAGCCTTTATCCTTAACCGAAGTATCGCCGCCAAAGTAGGCGACAACCGCATGACCAAACTCGTGCAAGCACAAGGATACCATCCAGCCGCCAAAAACAAACAATCCCGCCAACCACATTACCGCTTACTCCCAAGAGAAAGAAAGAAAGATATATATTTAGCTTAATCCGTCAGAAGCCCCCCGTCATATTAACCTTTACCAAACTCCACTTCTAAGATATGCTGAATTACCTCCAGTAATGGAAAGACTTTATTCTGAACAATATCCCAAATTATTTCATTTTCTAAGCTAAAGTAAGCATGAGCCAGTATATCCCGCAATCCAGCAATTTTACGCCACTCAATGTCTGGATAGTTTGTACGTATATCGTCAGGGATATTTTTAGCAGCTTCTCCAATAATTTCTAGATTACGTATAACAGCATCATAGGTACGTTCATCTGCAATAAATTGTTCTAAGGTCATGCCTTGGGTATAACGCAGCACCTTGGTTGAACTGGTTAGAATGTCTTCTAGGTAAAGGCGAATACTACGTGACACGAATTGCCTCTTGTTCTATAGTAGGACGAATCTGGGGTTTTAGCGATCGCCGAGTCACAAGGTCTACTGATGTACCGAAGTGGTCTTCCAGGTAAAATTTAAGATCCATATAACGATCAAAGGTCACGGGTTCAGAGAATTCGACTAAAATATCCACATCACTGTCTGGTCTAGCCTCATCTCGCGCTACTGAACCAAAAATTGCCAAATACTTGACTCCAAAACGTTTTAAGGAGTCTTGGTTTGTGGTTAAAATTGCCAGTACCTTATCCTTTTGCATTATCTATCGGTTAAGTTCTATCTCAGATTCTGCCACGGATAGGACTATAGCTGATCAAATCGCGATCGCGTAATCGGTGCTTCCGTGAATCTGGTATAACTACACAGGCAGACACAAGGATACCATCCAGCCGCCAAAAACAAACAATCCCGCCAACCACATTACCGCTTACTCCCAAGCGAAAGGAATATGTCTAGTTTGGCAAATTTTGCCCGATTGTGTGATATCCCTAACTGTTCCCTGTTCCCTCGCCTCACCCCAATACTGATTCAGCAACCTTATACTCATTGTTGAAATTGGGTTAACAACCAAGCACAAACTTGAGATTGATTCATCTGACGTGTACGCTGCAACCCTTCTTGTAATACCGAAATCGCTCTTATAAAATATTATTTATTCAATGTTAAAATAAAGTATTGCGAACATCTTGATCGCTACTAATACCCAATTGAAATGCATGACATATTACTCAGGATTGCAAAGTAGTTAATATATAGCAGGTCACTAGGCGTGTATTTACAACTCCCTTCTCTGAAGCTGATTCCAGATGGGATGTTCGTACAAACAAAGTGTAACTAGACCAGTGCGAAGCGCTATAACCTAATTATTTTTATGTACTCTTCTCCACTTTGACTACAGCTTTCAATGTTTTGCCATTACCCATCCACTTCAACCATTCTCCGCATTTTTTACAGTACAATCCTGCCGCATGAATATTATTAGTTTCCTTTAATTTTCCCCATTCACTTTGACATTTTGGGCAGGGAGACTCCAAATATATCGATATCTGTATTGGCATTGGGAAGCCTAAGAATTTGACAAAGGTAGAAGCTCCCAATCAGCGAAAATATAGGGTTCAGAACTCGCTGGATGATATAATTGTAGCTCAGAAGTGTTGAATTGGGGTACATCTAGGTACTTCCGTGATCGCAGTCATAAATTTTTGCCGGAAAATCACCGAGGCTCTGATTCCAGTTTCCGTTAAGATAGCGTTTTCATTTTTTATAGGTATTTCCCCGAACCCCTAAAGTAAACGTAATTGATTCTTTTGATTCCCTTTTCCCACCTGACTTGCTTCCTGCTTATCGTCTCCCGACTCCTCTACCTCTAACCAACTATCTCCTTGCCCATCTAATAAATATTGCGCCGCTTCTAACATATCTGCGGCAATATCTTTTAAATTATTCTGACTCTCTAAATACGTCTTCAGCGCATCCATGGGATTCATACTGCTACCCACGCCCAATTCTGGCAAACGCGGACGGGCTAACTGACTGGCTAATTCGGGGCGAATCGTATAACTGTGGGCTTCACTCAAGGCTTGGTGAATTGTACTATTATCAATTAAATCTAACTGATCAGAACGGACTTTATAAATCAACCGAACCACAGCGTCGTTAATCGTTTTTTTCTTAATCGCTTTAAGTAATGCCGCTTCTGGATCAGCTTCCTCAACCAGATTCACGTTAATCGTGCAAAATGGACGCACAGGTAAGGGACAAAACTGCCACTCAGCCTTACCTTTATCCAACTCAATTAACACATAACCTTTGTCTTCCTTTTCCTCACTAAAATCAACCCGTTCAATACTACCCGGATAAATCACAGGTGGGTTATTCGATGGATTCAGATTTTGATGGCGGTGGACATGACCTAATGCAACATAATCAAAACATGATCGCGCCATTAGGGATAGGGGAATGGTAAAGCCTTTACCCACCGCTAAAAAACGCTCTGCCCCAAAACTAGCACGGTCTGCCATTAAATGGGCTAAGAGTATGGTTGGTGCTTGGGAATCCAGCCGCCGAATTTCTCCTTCTAATATGGGTTCAAGGCGTTGAATTAATAACTCGTTCACCTCACCTAAGGCTAACCCCTCAGTTTCCGGGCGCGTCAGTAAACTGGAACGAGTTAACCAGGGTAAGGTAATCACTTGGACTAAACCATTCCGGGTTTGAATTTGATGAGTCGCCAGCGTATCACCAACAATAAATCCTGGCACACCTAGGGTACGATAAAGACATAAACTTGCGCCCCCATTGCCTTGGGAATGTTGGTCATGATTCCCCACTAGCAATACTGTGGGAATTTCTGCATCGACTAAGCGGCGAAATTGAGTAGCAAAGGCTTCTTGTACATAAGGGGGTGGTGTGGCGTCAGGAAAAGCATCGCCACCAAATAAGACTAAATCCACGGGTTCAGCAATGGCGCGATCAATACATTGAGATAAGGTATTGACAAAATCTTCTAGTCGTGTGTTTAATCCCGTTTCTGGGTTAGTTCGCCCATGGGAGAAACCACTACCCAGATGGATATCTGATAGGTGAAGAATTTTAATCATAATCGTGTAGAGACGTGCCATAGCACGTCTGGTGATTGCCTGTCTGTAGGGGCTTTTGTTTTCTTATCGATGATAACCTTAATAAGGTTAATTCAAAACCAGAATCGAGTAGGGGCGGGTTTCACAACTAACATTTTTGGTCACCTCAATGTCACTAAACCCGCCCCAACCAATAGCCCAGGACAAAGGATAAATGACAAAGGACAAATTAATCAGCAAATTGGTTAAGAATACTCGCAACGACAGACAACACGATTGAACCAATCAAGGCGGGAATGGGTCCACTAATCGTAAACGTGGCGCCAGTTAAGTAGGCGACTAGGGACAAGGATATCGCATTAACCACTAACAGAAATAGCCCCAACGTCACGATAGTCAAGGGTAAAGTCAGCAGAACCAGAATGGGTCTGACGATAGCATTGACAATCCCTAAGATAACCGCCGCGATCGCAGCCGTGGGAAAACCCGCGATCGTAATACCCGGTACGATATAGGCAGTGATGATTAATGCCAGTGCCGTAAACAGCCACGTTAAGAGAAAATTTTTCATGGGTTTGGTCTAATAACACACACCCAAATTCTAACTGGCGAGACGCTCTGGTGTTTGCGGCTGTAGTAAAGATACCAATTCATTAATCCCCCGTTGTAGGTGTCGGCTGACTGTCATCGGACTAACACCAATGTGTTTAGCGGCTTCTTTACGGGGGAGATCCCGGAAAAAGACGAACTCAATCGCCGCTTGAGTTTTGGTTTCCAGTTGTGCGATCGCGCCTTGTAACTGCTGTCGGTCTTCTTCCCAGTGCTGCAAGGTTTGGTCATAACTATCCGCTAGCATATCACCCAACGTGACCGGATGATCAACATGATGACCTACTGTCAAATCTAAACTCAGGGGCAAGCGATTTTTCGAGGCTAATTTACTATCTTGCCATTCTTGCACAGAAATATTCAGCGCTTGAGCAATTTCCCCATCTTTAGGCGGGCGTCCTAATGTAGCGGTTAACCGTTTACTGACGCGCTGTCCTTCCTGCTGAAGTTCTTGCCAACGACGAGGAATCTTGACAATATTTCCTTTATCTCTAAGAAAATGTAGCATCTCGCCGCGAATAAATGGCACAGCAAAGGAACTAAACGCATACCCTTGATCCGGCTTGAACCGTTCAATCGCCCGAATCAAACCCAGATAGCCGAGTTGCACCAAATCGTCATAAGGTTCGCTACATTGCTGGCTGACGCGATAAGCAATTTTCTTCACCAATCCACTATTTAACCGGACAAGCTGATTACGTAATTCTATCGAATGATTTTGGGAGTACGCCATCAACAATTCCATTCCGCGAACATTAATTGATTGAGTTGTCATGATGAATAAACCAACACCTGTGACAAGGTGTCCTCTAAAAGGGCTTGATATTTAATCAGTAATCTTGACCCTATTGTCGAAAGAGACAAACAATTCAACCATCGTTGTTTTACGGAAATTTAAAGAGTGGGTGTTGAGCGTCTCCGCAAAAATACGTAAA